>DATFLA010000348.1:0-2187 GCA_035268305.1 Bacteroidales bacterium
TTTGATATACTGAAAGTGATATTTGATCGTTAATAAGGGGATAATAAAATAAATCTATAGGGAAATGTACAGGAATGTTTTTGTGTTGTTGATTGTGGCTGGAATAGGGTTATTATCTTCCTGTCATAATAGTGGAGGACAGGAAGATATGACTACTGTTGCAGCCCGTAACAGGATATTGCAGCAGAGCGATGGCACTATAGCGCTGAAGGTAGACAAAGCTGCCTGTTACAGTGATAAAATGAATCCATCGAGTAATACCGCTGAGTGGAATGTAGTTGTGGCAAAAAGTGGCAGGTACGATGTATGGCTGTCAAGCGCCACAAAGGATACCACAAACCTTGATTACAGGAATTCGGTTAAGTTTAATTTCCAGGACAACAGCCTGGAAGCAAGGCCGGAATGTGATAAAGTAATCCATAATGCAGGCGATGTTGCTTACCCGTATTATAAGACTGATTCTTTCCTTGGTTCCCTTTATATCCAGGATCCGGGAGAATACAATGTGCAGGTTATTAGTGATGGCATCAGGCCAAAAGCTAAATCAGGGCAGGATGTAAAATCTACTGCAACAAGGATGTTGTCAGTAGTTCTGAAACCCACCACCCATTAAGCTTATTATTAATACATAAGGCCTTACCGGCAGGGGATAATCATTCCTTACTTCTTATTCCCTTGTGCCTTAATCCATTCTTTTGCATTTGTGAATGCTTTTATCCATGGAGTAACTTCATCGTGCCTCCTGTCTGAAGGATAATAGCCGCATTGCCATGGGAAGTATGCCCTTTCGAGATGTGGCATCATTACAAGATGTCTTCCGTCAGGCGAACTGAGTCCTGCAATATCATAATCTGATCCGTTAGGATTGGCAGGATATGTATGCATGCTGAATTTCAATGGTACTGCATATTGATCTTCAGGGTAGGGAAGACTGAATCTTCCTTCTCCGTGTGCAACCCATACTCCCAGTTCCATACCTTCCATATTATTGAGCATCACCGAGTTGTTCTTTTGTATCTTCACTCCCAGGAAGCCAGATTCAAATTTATGCGATTCATTGTGCAGTAGCTTTGGTTGTTCTTCATGTCGGGGATACACAAGTCCCAGTTCAACCATAAGCTGGCAACCGTTGCATACTCCAAGCGACAGGGTATCTTCCCTTTTGTAGAAATTCTCGAGCGATAACCTTGCCTTTTCATTATACCTGAAAGCACCGGCCCATCCTTTTGCTGAACCCAGTACATCGGAGTTTGAAAAACCACCGACAAAGACTATCATATTTATGTCTGAAAGATCTTCCCTGCCTGATATCAGGTCGGTCATGTGTACATCCTTGACATCAAAACCGGCAAGGTAAAGTGCATAAGCCATTTCCCTGTCTCCATTGACACCTTTTTCCCTTATTATTGCTGCTTTAATCCCGGAACGCCTGCTCCTGTCGGGTGTAATGCCCAGGGAACTGAATGTACCACTGAAATTCCGTGTATCGATGTTTATTTTATGCTGCTTGTAATGTTCGAATCTTTCCAGTGCATTTGCCGGCCCCGACTGCCTCCTGTCAAACAGGTATGAGGTGAGGAACCATTTATCGCGAAGCTGGTCTATATCGAAGATATATGAATGTGTACCATTTGTTACTGTCATTGTCCTGTCGTTAACAGGATGACCTATAGAAAGATACGATATGCCTTGCTCGAGCAGTATCTCTGCTGTCTCATTTTCGTCCTTTACCTGAATTATTAAACCCGGATTCTGGTTGAAAAGCAGTTTTACCGTATCTTCATCATCCATGGCCGACAGGTTTATCGAGAGACCACCCTCGGTATTTGCAAAGCACATCTCCAGTAATGTGGTAAGCATTCCGCCTGCTGAGATATCATGACCGGCCATTACCCTGCCAGCAGCTATAAGTTTCTGTACTGTATCAAATACATTCCTGAAATAATCAGGATCTTTTACTGTAGGTGCTTTATCACCTATACCGTTGAGAATCTGTGCCAGGCTGCTGCCTCCTGTACATAGTCTGTCGCGACTCATATCAATATAAAGAAGGTTTGTATAGGGATCATTCACAATTACAGGTTCAACAATGTTTCTTATATCATCTACTTCTGCAGATGCTGTAATAATGACTGTTCCAGGAGAATAAACCACATCCCCGTTGTATTTCTGGGTCATCGACAGGCT
>DATFLA010000349.1:0-5703 GCA_035268305.1 Bacteroidales bacterium
CAGGTTATGGTACCGGAGCAATCATGGCAGTCCCTGCCCATGATACAAGGGACTTTGAATTTGCTCAGAAATTCGGGCTTAAGATACAGTGTATCCAGGATCCGGATGTAGATGATAAGGAGCAAAAAGGAAGGATAGTAGCCGGTGAAGAGTGCTGGACAGAGGACGGGAAGTATATTAATTCATCAAATGCTACCACGGGGATTGATATAAACGGACTTGACAAGAAGACCGGTATCGAAAATATGATAGCATGGCTTGAGGAGAAGAACCTCGGAAAAGCAAGGATCAATTACAAGCTTCGTGACTGGCTGTTCAGCCGTCAGAGATACTGGGGTGAGCCCTTCCCTGTTATTCACTGGGAAGATGATGAAGTAAGCCTGCTGGATGATGATGAGCTTCCACTGGAGCTCCCGGAACTTGAAAAGTACCTGCCCGGAGATACAGGAGAATCGCCCCTGGCCAACGCAAATGAGTGGCTTAATGTTATCGACAGCAAGGGACGGAAGGGAAAAAGGGAAACAAATACAATGCCCCAGTGGGCAGGCTCCTGCTGGTATTATCTGCGTTTTATTGATCCGCACAACAACAAGCAAATATTTGACAGTGACAGAGAAAAATACTGGATGCCTGTGGACCTTTATATAGGAGGAGCCGAACATGCAGTTCTTCATCTTCTTTACAGCCGTTTCTGGCACAAAGTTCTTTTTGATCTCGGCATTGTATCTACCGATGAGCCGTACAGGAGACTCTTCAACCAGGGAATGATACTTGCCTTTGCATATGAAACGGAAACCGGATCAAAGGTTGCTGCTGACATGGTGGAAGAAAGAGATAATAAATACTATCACAGGGAAACCGGAGCCGAGTTGAAGCAGATAGTTGCAAAAATGTCAAAATCACTTAAGAATGTTGTCAATCCCGATGATGTCATTTCACAATATGGTGCCGATTCGCTCAGGTTATACGAGATGTTCCTGGGTCCGCTTGATGTCACAAAACCCTGGGACGACAAGGGAGTGAAGGGTGTGTCGGGCTTTCTTGGCAGAACATACAGGTTCCTCTCCGAACCATCCGGTATTACAAAAGGGGCAGAAGACCCGGAAGTGCTGAAAGGGCTGCACCAGGCGATAAAGAAAGTAGAAACGGATATTGAGAATCTGAGGTTTAATACTGCAATTTCTGCTATGATGATATTCATCAATACAGCTACAAGAAAAGGACGTGTAACAGCTGATACCGCCTGTACATTTGTTAAGATACTCTCTCCGTTTGCTCCTCATATGGCAGAAGAACTTTGGCAACAACTAGGGCATGATAAAACACTTGCCTATGAGCCCTGGCCGGAGTTCAACGAAGAATACCTCAGGGAGGATTCTATAGATTACCCTGTATCTTTTAACGGGAAGACAAGGTTTACAATTACACTGCCCGTGAATTATTCCAGGGAAGAAATAACAACAGCTGTCCTTGCCGATAACCGGGCAAAGAAATGGATTGGAACATCAGTTCCTTCGAAGATAATAGTTGTCCCTAACAGGATCGTAAACATAGTAATTAAGTAATATCCACGACTCTTGATGTCATTACCATACATACGTTTTTTTATTATATCACTATTAACTGCATTCACCATATCCTGCATCAACCAGGGTGGTAACAGGGTGGCAACAACAGCCACCCCTGCTGATACAAGTATATCAGATTCAGCCGCAAATAGTAATGTCATGTACGGGATACCTATCGACTCGTTCGACCAGGTAACAGGGCACATAAAGCGTAATGCCTTCCTTTCCGAAATACTTCTGGAGCATGGTGTAAGCATGCAGGAGATAGACGAGATGACAAGGAATTCAAGGGATGTATTTGATGTAAGAAAGATACAGCCCGGAAAGAATTACATACTTTTCTGCGACAGGGACAGTATTGGGAAAGCAGAATACATGGTTTATGAACATGACCCCACAACATTGTATGTATTCAGCTTCAATGATTCTCTTAATATTACACCTGTAATAAAGAAGCTTGACAGTGAAATAAGGTATGCATCAGTTACAATAGAGACTTCGCTTTGGGATGCCATGCTGGAGAGTGGTCTCCATCCGGCTCTTGCGGTTGATCTTTCAGACATATTTGCATGGACTGTGGATTTTTTCGGATTGCAGAAAGGTGATAACTTCAAAGTCATTTATGAAGAATTGAGCCTTGACGGAAAGTCACTAGGTACAGGGAGGATCTATGCCGCCCAGTTTAATACGGAGGGATCAAGGGTAACCGCTATACCATTCATACAGGATGGAAAAGAGAGTTATTTCGACATAGACGGTAAAAGCCTCAGAAAAGCCTTCCTTAAGGCCCCGTTAAAATTCAGCCGTATCAGCTCACGGTTTTCATCAAGCAGGCTTCATCCCATACTCAGGATAAGACGTCCGCATTACGGGGTTGATTATGCAGCTCCAATAGGTACACCGGTACATGCAGTAGGTGATGGTAAGGTAACAGAGGTCGCTTTTGGAAAAGGCTCCGGACGAATTGTAAGAATAAGACATAACAGTGTTTATGAGACAGCATACATGCATCTCAGCCGGTTCGGGAAAGGGATAAAGACTGGTGTTTATGTGAAACAGGGCGATATAATAGGTTATGTTGGTATGAGCGGACTTGCCACCGGACCTCATCTCGATTTCAGGTTTTATCTTAATGGAAGTCCTGTTGATCCCTTAAAGGTAAAAGCCCCTCCGGTTGAACCTGTATCCGAAGAAAACATCCATGAATTCGAGAAGGTGAAGACAACAATTATAAGTCTGCTCGGCACATTTAACTAAACATTACGGGAGGCCGCTTATCAGCTCCTCAATTATTTTAGGAAAATGGATATACTCAAGGGCATGCACTTTGTTAGCGAGTGTTACGGGTGTATCTGAAGGATCAACTTCACACTGTGCCTGGAAAATAATATCGCCTTCATCATACATTTTGTTAACATAGTGAATAGTGATACCGGAAATACTGTCTCCGGCATTTATCACTGCCTTGTGAACTATGTCGCCATACATGCCTTTCCCCCCGTAAAGAGGTAACAATGCAGGATGGATATTAATGATCCTTCCCTTGTATTTTTCAATTATATCTTCCGGTACGAGCCATAAAAAACCGGCAAGTACAATAAAATCGATACGAGCAGAAATCAGCAGTTCAAGAACATTCCCGGAAGCATAAAAATTATTACGGTCGAAAAAAACGGACTTACTTTAAGCGCTTCTGCTCTTTTATGTACGGCAGCCTGACGCTTGTTTGACAAAACAAGAGTAACTTGTGCGGATTTTTTGTTCGAAAAGTATTTAATTATATTCTCGGCATTTGTCCCGGCTCCGGAAGCAAAAATTGCTATGTTCTTCATTATTTGGTTATTAGTATTTCGTATATTTGTAGCGCATTAAAGCCATTAATAAGTTTATTTTATTAATTATCAGCATATTAAGCAGTAATGGTAATAAAAAAATGTCAAAACTCTTGAAAAATATTGTACAAATATATTTCTTTGCATGGTTCTTAAATTAATATTAATTAAAAATTATTACTATGTCGGACATTGCCACACGAGTAAAGGAAATTATCGTTGACAAACTTGGAGTTGACGAATCAGAAGTAACTCCTGAAGCCAGTTTCACCAATGATCTGGGTGCTGACTCACTTGATACAGTTGAGTTAATAATGGAATTCGAAAAAGAATTCAACATTGGCATTCCAGATGACCAGGCAGAAACTATCGGCACAGTCGGTGATGCTATTAAGTACATTGAAGAGAATGCAAAATAGATTGCATTTTTAAAAACCCATTTATGAAAAGAGTCGTAGTTACAGGTATTGGAGCATTAACTCCATTAGGTAATAATTTGCATGAATACTGGGAAGGATTGAAGAATGGTGTAAGCGGGGCTAATATTATCACCCGGTTTAATACCGAGAAATTCAAGACCAAGTTTGCATGTGAGTTAAAGGATTATGACTCAAAAAAATACTTTGACAGGAAAGAAGCCAATAAGCTGGATCTTTATTCCCAATATGCTTTAATTGCTACAGATGAAGCAATTACAGATTCAGGACTCGACCTCGACAAGATTGATAAGGAGAGGGCGGGTGTTATATGGGCTTCAGGAATCGGGGGTATCGAGACCTTTTACCAGACAATCCGAGATTTTGTCCTTGGGGATGGGACACCCCGTTTCAGTCCTTTTTTCATCCCTAAAATGATTGGCGATATTGCTGCCGGTACCATATCGATAAAATATGGTCTGATGGGTCCCAATTTCGGGACTGTATCGGCATGTGCCTCTTCAACTAACTCCATTATTGATGCTATCAATTATATCCGCTGGGGAATAGCTGATATATTTGTTACAGGGGGATCTGAGGCCAGTATAAATGAACCGGGCATTGGGGGCTTCAATGCCCTGCAGGCTCTTTCCACAAATAATGAAGAGTATCTTACTGCATCACGGCCCTTCGACAAGACACGGGATGGTTTTGTACTGGGAGAAGGCGCAGGGGCACTCATCCTTGAAGAATATGAACATGCAAAAGCAAGGGGAGCCAGGATATATGCCGAAATGGTAGGTGTCGGCCTTACCGCGGATGCTTATCATCTTACTGCACCTCATCCTGAAGGACTGGGGGCACGCAATGTAATGAAAAGAGCTCTGGAGGATGCATCTCTGAAGGTTGAAGATGTTGATTATATAAACGTACATGGCACAGCCACACCTCTTGGTGATATTGCTGAAGCAAAAGCAATTATCAGTGTCTTCGGGGAACATGCCTATAAACTTAACATAAGCTCCACAAAATCAATGACGGGTCACCTGCTGGGTGCCGCAGGTGCCGCAGAAGCCATTGCATGTATCATGTCTGTAGTTCACGATACAATCCCACCCACTATTAATTTTAAGGTGCCTGATCCTGATATAGATCAAAACCTGAATTTAACACTCAATAAAGCACAACACAGAACTGTTAACATCGCCATAAGTAACACATTTGGTTTTGGCGGTCATAATGCTTCTGTTGTTATTAAAAAAGCTGATCTTTAGTGTCGCTGTTCCGTAATAAAGGTAATGGTACTTATATTCTTGACGAACGTGAATTCAGGTCCCGTCTTAAAAAACTTTTGAAATTCAATCCGCATAACCTTCAGTTATACGAGATTGCCTTTATCCATCGCTCTGCCTCCTACACTCTTAACAACGGAAAGAAAATAAATAACGAAAGACTTGAATATCTTGGCGACGCCGTAATAGATGCCATCTTGTCAGACTACCTTTTCGTTAAATTCCCCGATGCCAATGAAGGCTTCCTGACAAAAATAAGATCGAGGATTGTTAACAGGGAAGTGCTTAACCAGCTTTCCGTTTCAATGGGCATCAATAAGATACTTATAAGTAACATTAATTCATCAAACCATACCAGGAACCTCTATGGAGACGCCTTTGAAGCACTTATGGGATCAGTCTTTCTCGACAGGGGCTTTAAAAAGACAAAGAAATTCTTCCTGAAAAATGTGCTCAACAAATACCTCGATCTTAACGAGATAGTAAGTACCGACACTGATTACAAGAGCATGGTTTTTGAATGGGTGCAAAAACACAAATCCAACCTTATCTTTACATATAATGAAGAATACGATTTCAATCTTAAGAAATCGAT
>DATFLA010000350.1:0-2871 GCA_035268305.1 Bacteroidales bacterium
TATGCAGGGATACACAGTTTCCTGCGACGCGATATGGCGGGATATGGTCTTGAAGATGATATGGATATAACACTCTGCAAATATGACAGCTCAGATAACAGCCTGTTAATATCAGGAATGGGGAATCATGTTTTCTTATTAAGCAACGGCACAATTGAAGATATCAGACCTGATCATCTATCCGATGATCCCTTTATTGATACCGGGTATAATTTTTCATCATCAATGAGGTTTGTGATGCCCGGTGATACCCTGTACCTGTTTTCAGATGGTTTTGCCGATCAGTTCGGGGGTAAAAACAACAAAAGATACCAAAAGACAAGACTCAGAAAATACCTTGCTGAAATAAAGGAACACCCTCTTCCCGGGCAGAACGACATGCTCTACGAGGAAATTGAAAAATGGCGGCTGCAGGCTGATGCTGAACAAACAGATGATATATCGGCTATTGGAATTAGGTTTTGACAATGCGAAGACTGTTCCTCTACAGGTAATCAAACAATGTGTTATACATCCACATATACTCACTGTCACGCTCTGCATGATATTTCAAGCAGGGCCGATTTCCTTTTATAATCAACTCTCCTGATTTTCACACGGAGAATATTCCTGCCTGTAATAGCTTCAATATCCTTTATCAGTTTTTGTTTTTTATCAGGTTTGAGCAATTCAAGGTTCTCATAGGTTATAGAATAGGATTCCGATCTGTGCCTGCTGATATATTCTTCAAGGATAAAGGCTGAACCAACTATAAGGGCATCAATGATAAGCACACCCAAAAGAGGAAACTTAAGGATCTTCAGTGAGTTAATGACTGAAACACCTATAGTTGTAAAAGTATAAGCCATTTCCTTCACCCCGAAATTTCTTGTTCTGAACCGGAGGATGGAGAAGATGGCAAAAAGTCCGAAGGCCATGCCTATCTCAATAAAAACCCTGCTAAGCATAGCGGAAATAAAAAATGTTATTATACCCATCAGGAAAAAGGTGAAAAGAAACTTCTCCTTCCCTGAATACCTGTAATATATGACCCGGATCAGAACAAACAGGAAGATTATATCAATCACAAAACGGGTCATGATGCCCAGAAAAATCTGGTTTGTCATGTCAAAAAAATTTTCCATGAAGTTTATTTTAAGGGTTATAACTTTTTACAAGATCTCAGGAAAATATCCACAACACTATTCTTACCTGTGATGTTGTCAAAGAATTCATTGAGGTAATTTGTTACATCTTTTTTGTCCCGCTCACCAAGATATTCAAAATCATTGATCACCCTGTAAAATTCATCTTTCCCTGCAATGAACTCCTGCAGATCATTTTCATATACTTCTCTATCGCGGCAGACACCCTGGAATAATCTTTGACGCACATTATCAATACCCATAAATTCAGCCGGCACGGCATAAGATGCATCCACGACACCCGTCCAGTCAAAATCGTAAGGCACTGCAATACCATTTTGCGCAGAGTCAATAACAAGGGGTTTAATTACTTTGATATTATGCTGCCCGGGAATAGACCAGTCATAATTGCCTATCATATAGTTAAAGATGGCAAGCCTGTCCATTAACCTGGGAGTAATATGTGTCTGGTTCAGTGCTTTGGATTTGATCTGAACACTGTTGGTCCTGGCAGTAAGCATTTCGACAGGCTCTATAAGAAAACTGTATTGCTGGTATGATTTCTTCTTTTTCTCCGAATCGACACACGTCAGTTTCAGAAGCCTGACCCTGAAACTTGTATCAGTTAATACACTATATAGTTTGTATACAAGGTATTCCTTAAGGATATATTTTTCATTTGCTATACCTGCCTTACATGGAATGACCATTTTTAACTTCGATATTTTATCAAGGTCAGTGAAGCCGAAATCGACCTTTTTAAAATTAAGTTCTATCGGGGGATAATAACAATAGCTTTTCCTGAATATACCTCTTGTTTTAAGCCTGATATCCCTGCTTATTGAATCTTTGTCACTAAGATGGAAAGTTATACTGGCTTTAATGTACCCGTCTTTAGGTTTATTCCTGATATATGAAGTGAGGTCGAAAACAAGGGTTGTCTCAATTGGTTTATCCTCTTTAAAAAGGGCAAAACTGATATCCCTGCCGGTCTTAATTCCCGGATCAGGCTGATCCTCACTAATTAGCCCCGGGGCCACAATGAGAGACAGAGCCAGAAACACCATACGGATAAAAGCCCTGATAAACATAACAACCATTTTAGGAACGGAAAATAGTTAAGACATACAATAAAGGCCTGTATCTTATCTATTCCGTCAAATACAGCATTATGTTATTTATAATATTGATAGTAAATATATTAAAATAATATAACACTGTAAAGGTTATGATTGTTTAATTAGAAAAATATCTTGTGATTGTGACATAATGTTGCAATGGAAAAATTAATACAAATGGTCAATTTTCTATTATCTTTGAAAAATATGCGAAACAAGATATTGTCACCATGCTGAATCTTTTAAAACACCCTCTTCTAACTCATAAACTAACAATACTAAGACGTAAGGAAACTGTAACAAGAGATTTCCGTGAGACACTTGGAGAGATAGCCACCCTTATGGCATATGAAATTACCCGTGATCTGCCTTTAAAGGATATCACTGTTGAAACACCTATCGGCAAATGCCTTACCAAAGAACTCGCCATGGATGTTGTCCTGGTACCGGTATTAAGGGCCGGACTTGGAATGGTTGACGGTATTTCAGATCTAATACCAAATGCCAGGATAGGTCATATCGGGATGTACCGCGATCATGCTACTCTCAAACCGATGACGTACTACTCAAAATTCCCGGAAAACCTGGAAAGTGCCGTTGTTATGGTTCTTGATCCCATGCTCGCCACG
>DATFLA010000351.1:0-2588 GCA_035268305.1 Bacteroidales bacterium
GGGTTTAAGACCGTTTATTACTGCCTCACTCGCAGAAGCTGTTTCCCTTGTTGTAATAACAACCACCCTTGATAGTCCCAGTGAATTAAGAAGCGACACGAACTGGTAGGTAGCATTGGCATCCTGTTTCTTGTCATTATACTGGAGCTTTGCAAATACACTTCCCTGGTAAGAGCTCCCGGCTATATAACTGGCCAGTCCCTGGGCAATGTAAAGATAGCCTCCTGTATTGTATCTCAGGTCGAGGACAAGATCGGTAACACCGCTGCTTTTCAGATAGCTGAAAGCTGATGCCAGCTCATTGGCCGATGGCTCAATAAACGATTCAAAAACGAGATGCCCGGTTACTCCGGATGTAAGATGCAGAGTATCGCACAACAGAACAGTGTGTACCACAAAGGATGACTTTGTTGCAGATATAGTGGTGTCTGTACCATCGGGCCTGGTGAATTCAAAGATATTTGTCACGCCGGCTTCACCGGGACCAATCAGATCACTATATGCAGTATAATCATTGGAGATCAGTATAGGTGCAAGATCAACCCCGTTCAGTTTTTTTATGATCCATCCTCTTCTTACACCATAAGCATAGAGGGGTGAGTTATCGTATATCATTGCTATTCGGGCATTCCCGGCATTGTCGAGTCCTACCCTGAAGCCATGTCCAACAAAAGAACCCTGCATTTCAGCATTGAACTCATCATAATCTGCTACGAAGCTCCAGCGGTCGAGTGTCTTGTACCGCATTGCTTCAAGAAGCGCATAGGGATCGGCATAATCGTTCTTTGTCGTTGTTGTTACACTTTCTGCTTCGGGCATATTATACCAGTAATACCATGCTTTCATTATATAGAAAAGGCTGTCTCTTGCCATTGAATCAGTTACTGTCACATCGGGAGCTACTTCGCTCTTCTTGCACGACGAAAACAGGATAAGAAATATAACAGACAGATAAATTAATTTCTTCATTTTGCTAATAATTTTATTTACAGGTAAATGCAGATTACATGCCGACATGTTCCTTAATCTGTTCCTGACCTGCTGTTCCTGCGTTGTTAATATAATTATAACTAATCAATAAAACATATTTAAGTACCGGCAGGTTTACTGTTTTGTATCAGTATTCCTGAAACTATAAAGATCAGACCGGCCGGGGTTGTATAATAAACGGGTTCATGCAAAATAAAGTGTATAAATACAAGGGAAATAAATGGGGCGAGATACACAAGATTACTTACCCTGTCGGTTGTTGTGGCTGTCTGCAGGGCTTTCAGCCAGAAGAAAAATGTTATTCCCATCTCAAATACACCAACATATACTGATGACATAATGCCTTTAAGGCTGGTAACAAGGTGCCACTGACCGGTTATTATCATTGCGATGACAAGGTAAGCTGAGCCAAAAAGAAAGTTAAGCATCAGTTTAACACCTTCATCTCTTTTGTCCCTTACATTAAGTATGAAGTAAAAAGCCCAGAAGACTGAGCTTCCTGTAGCCAGTATAATTCCACCGGGATTGGGTACAGTCGTATGAAAAGGGTGCCCCTGTGATGATATGAAATAAACTCCAATGAAGCTTATGAACAATGCAAGGAAACTTCTCCCTGCAATTTTCTGCTTTAATAGGGGGACAGAAAGGAAAACAAGTATTATCGGCCAGATCATGTTAAGCGGCTAAGCAACCTATGCCGGCAGCAGCTGGTATGCCCGCAGCAGTATAATGTAATACAGGAAGGGATTAATGAGTCCCAGTATGGCAGAACTCAGGAGCTCTTTCCCCGTAGAGGCAAGAATTATATGTGCTTTTCCGCCAGCAACAACGATAGCTGTAAGTACAATGGCTGAAGTAAGGGAAGCTATTGTAAGCATTGGCAATATAGCCAGCTCCCCCAGGCTTATCTTGAAAGCTGTTGGTACCGTTGACCAGAAAAAGATAGCCAGTCCGGCATATACATATGAGCTGCGGGCTTTGTCCATAATGGTTTAGGACTTTTTACTTTTGATACAGCTTCGTATATATCATTAGCTTATAATATCAAAGCCGGTATAAGGGACCAGTACTTCCGGAACCTTTATACCCTGTTCTGTCTGGTTATTTTCAAGTATTGCGGCGAGTATCCTGGGAAGGGCAAGGGCACTGCCGTTAAGAGTATGAACGAGTCTTGTCTGTTTTTCACCTTTTTCCCTGTACCTGCATTTGAGCCTGTTAGCCTGGAAAGATTCAAAATTGGATGTTGAACTCACTTCCAGCCATCTCTTCTGGGCAGCTGACCACACTTCGAAATCGTATGTAAGGGCTGATGTAAAAGAGATATCACCCCCGCAAAGCCTCATTATCCTGTATGGAAGTCCAAGTTTCGAAACAAGACCTTCAACATGTTTGACCATATCCTCGAGTGACTCATAGGAATGCTCCGGATGAGCTATCTGAACAATCTCTACCTTATCGAACTGGTGCAGCCTGTTAAGACCTCTTACATGGGCTCCCCATGAACCGGCTTCTCTTCTGAAGCATGGTGTATATGCCATGTTTTTTACGGGCAGATCATCAGCATCGAGGATAACGTCCCTGTAAATATTTGTAACCGG
>DATFLA010000352.1:0-2140 GCA_035268305.1 Bacteroidales bacterium
CCTTGGATCGAAAACTATATTGTTTACCCCAGTGTTCTCACTGATGCTGAGTACTTTTGTCCATGTTTTGCCTCCGTCTTCCGTCTTATAAAGGCCACGGTCACCCCCTGGTCCCCATATTGAGCCTTCTGCAGCAACATATACAACGTCGCTGTTCCGTGGATCAACCTGTATCATCCCAATCTGCCGTGAATCTTTGAGTCCCATGTTTTTCCATGTCTGACCGCCGTCTTCTGTTTTATAGACACCGTCACCATAGCCAAGCTGCCGTTGTGAATTGTTTTCGCCGGTCCCCACCCATACTACATTAGGATTGTCAGGGTCCATCCTTAGGCATCCGATGGAGTAAGCACCGTACTTATCAAAAACAGGTTCCCATGTTGTTCCGTTATTTGTTGTTTTCCACACATGACCTGCTGATACACCAACATATATTTCAGAGTGGTTTTGCGGGTTTACCGCAAAGTCTGAAATCCTTCCGGCCTGCCATGCCGGTCCTATACTACGGAATTTAAGTCCATGGAATGTTGCAGGACTTAATCCATTCTCTTTCTTTTCAGGAGTTTTTGATGTTGATTTTTTCTTTTGCGCTATGCCAGGGTTGAGGCATATTACAAACCCAAGCAGAAATGCTATGAAAAGACTTTTTTTCATTGTTGGTTATTTTTCAGGTTATATTAATAGACTCAGCTAAGATAAGAAAATCATTCCCAAAAGGCGATCTCTTTTATCCTAATTTACTTACTTTGCATGATATTCTACAACACAAAAAAATGACAGATATTTCAAAGATATTACTCGAAAGAAGAAGTATTCGTAAATACACTTCCGATCCTGTGGATGATGAATTTCTTAATGAGATTCTGACTATGGGATGCAGGGCATCCACCACCGGTAATATGCAGGTATATAGTATTATAGCTACAAGAGATAAAGAGAAGAAAAAGGAATTACTTCCTCTCCATTTTAACCAGCGTATGATTACTGAAGCACCGGTTGTTCTTACATTCTGTGCCGATTTTAACAGGTTTAACAAGTGGTGCAGGATGCGCTATGCCGAGCCGGGATATGATAATTTCCTGTCTTTCTTTACAGCTGCCATTGATGCCCTTCTTGTGGCACAGACCGTATGTATTGCAGCAGAATCAAAAGGTCTTGGAATATGTTACCTTGGCACAACTACATATATGGCTCATAAGATAATTGAGGCTCTTGATATGCCAAAGGGTGTTGTCCCTGTGGCTACTGTTACAATGGGCTTCCCGGCAGAGTCTCCTGAAAAGGTCGACAGGCTGCCACTCGAGGCTGTCGTGCATCATGAGACATATCACGATTATACGGCAGACAGTATCAATAGATTTTACAGGGAGAAAGAGGCCAGGAATGACTCCATGCAATTTGTTGCGGAAAACAAAAAAGAGACACTGGCTCAGGTGTTTACCGATATAAGGTATAAAAAGGAAGATAACGAGACGTTTTCCAAAATCCTGTTAACAGTTTTGCACGACCAGGGTTTCATGATACAGAACCCCGGCAACTAATGTCATTTCAGGGATACCTGTTATTATTCGAAGCCGATTTCAAGTTCCGTGGCAATTTCAACAAGGTCGTCCCTTATTGCCGGCACAATGCTGATTCCTTCTTTCATTAGTTTTTTCTCCGACTCCCTCTCAGGCTCACCGGGGATGATAATATGATCGTGACCTTCAGCCGGTTTTGATGATTTGAATGTATCTATCCACTTATCCATCATCGATTTGAACCTGTCGGCCGGCTGAAATGCATCAATCCTCATTGCGCCGAAGAAATGGCCGGTCCCTTTCCCTGTTTTTTCCTCAAGAACGGGCAGGTAAGCAACGCTGGGAGGTACAAAAGGTCCGAAATTGGCCCCGCTGAAGATAGCAGAAAAAATATCGACGACAGCAGAAAGGCAGAAACCTTTATGGCTCCCGTGTATCCTGTCGCCACCAAGTGTAAGCATCGAGCCACCTCTTTTTAGGATGGTCGGGTCATCGGAAGGGGAGCCTTCATTATCCTGGACAAAACCGAAAGGTACTTTTTCTCCTTTCTTTTCAGCAACGGCCAGCTTCCCCCTGGCAACAGGTGTTGTAGCAAAGTCGGCAACGAATGGCTCGTGACT
>DATFLA010000353.1:0-11277 GCA_035268305.1 Bacteroidales bacterium
CGTCGGATCATGTTCTCTGGCTGCAGAGGCAGCAGCCTGGGCAAAAAGCAGGGGGAAATCGATATACGACCTGCTTACAGACATATATCTTAAGCACGGCTTTTACAGGGAAAGGCTGATCAATATAATAAGAAAGGGCAAGGAAGGTGCTGATGAGATAAGAAACATGATGTCGGAATACAGGAATAACCCTCCGTCGCAAATAAACAACAGCAGGGTGATAATGATAAAGGACTACGATAAGCTGTTATCATACGATCTTGCCGGGGGAACCACAGCAACCTTTGATTTCAACCGGTCCAATGTATTACAGTTTTTCCTTGAGGACGGCTCAAAAATCTCAGTCCGTCCCTCAGGCACCGAGCCGAAGATAAAATATTACTTCAGTGTTAATACAAAACTTGAATCGGCAGATAAGCTGGAAGAAACAGAAAAGATGCTCGAGGAAAGGATAGACGGTATAATCAGGGATATGAAACTGGGATAGAAGATAAGCCGCCAATGTAAAATTGCCATATCCCTGAAAATAATATTTCTTACTCACCGATTATCTTTACCAGTACCCTTTTCCGGCGTTTGCCATCAAACTCGCCGTAAAAGATCTGCTCCCAGGGACCGAAATCTAGTCGCCCGTTGGTAACAGCACATACAACTTCCCTGCCCATTAAGGTTCTTTTTATATGGGCATCCGCATTATCTTCAAAACCATTATGCTTATACTGGCTGTAAGGTTTCTCAGGTGCAAGTTTTTCAAGCCATACTTCAAAATCATGATGCAGGCCGGATTCATCATCATTTATGAATACACTCGCTGAAATATGCATCGCATTAACGAGCACCAAGCCTTCCTTAATGCCTGATTCGTTCAAAGCTTTTTCTACCTGATCTGTGATGTTTACAAAAGCTCTGCGAGTTGGTATTTCAAACCAGAGTTCTTTTCTGTATGATTTCATAATCAGTGAATTTAAAAGTTATGAATTAAATATTTTATTTGCATCAATATAGATAATTTCTGAAATTTTATAAACAATGTCACTACAATAAAATTAAATCCAACATTATGAGCAGTGAACGTCTGGCAAACCGATTAAAACCTATTGAGAGTAAATACTCAAAGTATGTAGGTATTTAGATGAAATAATGATAAATTTAATTAAGAATAATTCAAACATCACATCGATTAAAAAATCAAAAGAACCAAATCAATTTAGATTTCTTAATTATATCCTTATGTTTAAGCTTAATTGGGGAGAAAATTGGTTTGAAGAAGAATCTATTCAAGTAAAAATAGAAATATACGAGGCTTCAGAGATAGAAGAAAAAGCAAAAACTAAAGAATTATCTAAACCAAAAAATGCTTTGGATTTTACTATTGATATATTGGATAATGTAAGAGTTTTCAGGAGAGCCTATATAATTAACGAAATAGCAGAATTGAATGATGCCTTGCTGGTTGGAATATGTAATATTATAGGTATGAATATACGTATCTAATAATTTATAGCGGCATTTCCTTTTCAACTATCACATCTTCACGATACAGCGAGACATCTATAACGGAATGCTGCTTTTATATTTGCAATAAAATAATTTTGATAATAAAATATTATTCATAATCTGTAATTATGATAATATTAGAAGCCTTAATAAGCAAGTCGCAACAAAAGACTCTCTTTGTTCCATTATTTTATCCCTGGCAGTTCTAACGAAAGCTAATGTTTATCATAAATAATCTTCTGGGCAAACTCCTGGAAATCATTTATTATATACATTTCTGTTACCAATAACAGGATAAATTAATATTGACACTTTGCCACCATTTTGGAGATCTCTCACTCCACTTCGTTCCGTTCGAGATGACAGAGCAAGTAAGTATGGTAGGGGGAATGAGGCGCCAGCGAGGGATCCCCTTATAACTTAACAGTGTTTGATTACTTAGAATCGAAATTATTATGGTAATACTATTCTTCCGTTCTGATAAAGATCATGCCAGCTACTATTAAAAGAATTTATAAGTGACTTTTTTTTTAACCTGGAGTACCCCTTAATCTGTTTCTCCCTTGCTATTGCAATATCTATAGAATCAAATACCTCAAAATACACGAGTTTATTCACATTGTACTTTTTAGTAAAACCTTTCAGTATTTTTTGTTTGTGCTCTTTGTATCTTCTTTCCAGATCATTCGTAACTCCTGTATATAAAACTGTATGATGTGCATTAGTCGGAATATATACATAAAAGACATAATCTCTCATTACTAATATTGCAGGTTAAACAGTTAGATAATAATAAAATTAGCTTATAATATTGTAATTAAAAACTTAATTAAAGGGGAATAATAAAATACAGAAAATCTGTTTATTACAACCTTAGGAATTCCGCTCCTAATTATACAAATTATATATTATGATTTTAGTTGGTAAAAATGAAGTATCTCCAGATTATATTAGAATTGCATTTAAAAATATGTTTTCTCTTTATTTCATTAAGAAGCTGCTTGTCATAATTAATATTGCGCCTTTGCTATCAATCATCCGCAAAGAAATCCTGGGAGAAGTTAACAAGGTAGACCCTGTCTGTCGATCTTGTAAGTGCGGTATAGAACCACCGGAGGTAATCGAGGGATATTTCGGTCCTGTTAAACATGCCCTGGTCAATAAAGACCCTTTCCCATTGACCACCCTGGGCCTTATGGCATGTGACGGCATATGAGAACTTAATCTGGAGTGCGTTGAAGAAGGGATCATTGCGTACAGCCTCATACTGTTTTTTCCGTGTTCTGATATTCTGGTAATCAGCCATTACATTCTGAAACAGCTCCCGGTTTTTTTCAGCCGGAAGGGCCGGTGTATCGAGATGTAACACATCCAGCATTACCTTGGCTTCAATCTCAAGGTCGTAGTCCGGAAAATTAAGTTGCATCTCGGCAAAATGGAAACCATATCTTTCCTCATATTTTCTTATCCTTCGTACCTCTGCTATATCGCCGTTTGCGATAAAACCGTTACTGTCCTCCTCCTCATTAAGTATAAAGTAATTATTCTTAACAACCATTACCATATCGCCCGGGCTTATCTCTTCTTCCCTGAAGAATACCCTGTTACGTATTCCCTGGTTATACCTGTTGGCCTGTTTATTTGAATTGACAATGATTATGGTACCTTCCAGCCCGCTCATGCCGTAAGCTGTTGATAACTCTTCAACAAGATCCTCACCGGGCAGTCTTGTGATATCGGTGTAATTAATGCAGTCGACTGAAGGATGCGACAGGTCGTTGGCTGCTACCTGGATGCGTATCCTGGTAGCATTCATCAGCACACCTGATGTTTCACTCTGTCGTACTACCTGTCTCAGCTCACATTTTTCAAGGCCGAAACCGTATTGAGCAAGAGCTGCCGGATCGAGAGCAGGGCTTAGATCGGAGCCAACAGGTGGCAGCTGAGCTGTATCGCCCACAAGGATCAGCTTACAGTCGGTACCTGAATAGACATATTCGATAAGGTCGTCGAGCAATCTGCCGCTTCCGAACAGGGAAGAATCGCCTGAGCTGTTTGCAACCATCGATGCCTCATCCACAATAAAGAAAGCATTTTTATGCAGGTTCCTGTCGAGAGCAAAGCTTCCAATACCGTCTTTAAGCGATTTCTGCCTGTATATCTTTTTATGAATTGTGAAGGCCTGTTTCCCGGCATAATACGACAATACCTTTGCAGCTCTGCCGGTAGGGGCCAGCAGAACAGAACGTATCCGAAGAATATCTAGAGTTTTGACAATAGCACTAATAACGCTGGTTTTCCCTGTTCCTGCATAACCAGTCATCAGGAATATAACATCATTATTATTATCACAGATATAGGAGGCAATTTTATTCAGAGCCTCCGACTGGTCAGCGGTAGGAACATTGCCGAGGTTAGTGCAAAGGCTATTGTATATTATTGTATCGCGCATAAGTATTTCATTGTGTCCTCAACAGCCACTTGATTTTTTTTCATACTTTTGTTCGTAAACTTAGCTAATCCTGTTAACATTAAGAAATGCCTTTCCTCGAACTTTTTGATGAGACACTTGATATTAATTCCACGGAGAATTACGAGTTATCTGTACAGGGAAGTCCTGATGGCCTGGCCTTTTCCATTCTCGATACAATAAGGAACAAGTTTATAATGATAAGGGCCTTTGAGCCGGAAGAAAACAAATACTTCAGTACCGCAAATATAAATGAGCTTATCAGCAGGGATGATTTTCTGTCGAAGAGATATAAGAAAATCAATATAATAATTCCTTCACAGAAATTCACACTAGTTCCTTCAGCATTATACGATCCTGGCAAAAAGGAGGAATATTTTTCCCTCAATCACAGTAACGATGACAACGACCCTGTAAACTCAAACAAGATTGAGGACCCGGACAGTTATCTTGTCTTTTCCTCCAGGGAACCTGTTCATAGGTTGTTCTCTGAATCATGGCCCGGTATATTCCCGGTACATCATTTAAAGCCCCTTCTCCATCATATCTCACATGCAAGGAAAAACACTCATGGCAACTATATCCATCTTCATGTGGAACGTGATTATTTCAATCTTGTTATAGCCGACAGTAATAGCCTGTTTTTTTGCAATACATTCAGGTACAGGAATATCTCCGACATAATGTATTATGTACTCAACGTATTGAAGAAACTCGGGATCGGCCAGGAAGAAACAATCTTTTTTAGCGGGAATACAGAAAAATATGATGATCTCTCTTCCGGGATAGCCATGTATATACGATCAGTTAAATTTGCAGAGCCTTCGGGTAAATTCACCTTCAGCTATGTCTTCAACGACCTCGAGCTTCAAAGGTATCTGTGTTTATTCAGCATTGTAAATTGCGAATAATAGGTGGTAAATACAAGGGACGGAGGATAGAACCTCCCCCGGGTTTCCGTGCGAGACCCACAACGGATTTTGCCCGGGAAGCACTCTTCAATATCCTGAATAACAGGATTGACTTTGAGGATATCACTGTTCTTGATCTTTTCTCGGGAACAGGAAGCATAAGTTATGAATTTGCCTCACGAGGTGCTCAGGCTGTGCATCTTGTTGAAAAAGACTCGAGGCATATCGCCGGTATCAGGCGAATAATAAAAGATATAGGATTTGAAAACATCAAGCCTGTTCATATTGATATTAAGGCTTATCTCAGGACCTGTTCAATGCAATATGATATTGTCTTTGCCGATCCGCCTTATGACATCAGCTGGCTGAAGGATCTTCCGGATCTTGTAATGAATTCCGGGGTGCTGAAAAACGATGGACTCTTCATACTGGAACATCCAAGAATGATGAGTTTCAGCAACCATAAGTTGTTTTTCGAACACAGGAATTACGGTGGAGTAAACTTCAGCTTCTTTCGTTACGATACAAAATGAAATAACCTGTTTGCAAAACACTTAAACTGTATTATCCTGCCAGTATTTACTGCCTGATTATTTTCTTCACAAAACTGCCTTTCACAGTTAACACCTTAACAAGGTACATGCCTGGTGCAAAACGGCTCAAATCCATGTCGTATCTTCCGGCATCCACATTGATAACTGAAAGGACGTTACCCTGGAGGCTTATCAGCTGTACCGATCTGATGGTCCCACCTGCCTCAATATGCAGGATATCCCTGGCGGGAAGGGGATAAAGGTTTATTTCTTCATCAGTATCAACATCATTAACGGCCATAATTGTATTGTTGGATGCTATCCAGTTAATGGCCTGGCTGTTATCAGAATTAAGATCGGGAAGTTCAAGATAGTAGCCATTGGCGCTGGCATCCGGCCATGGTGCCTTTGCGGAATAAACAACACTATCGACAACATTTCCGAAAGCATCAACAAGGACGAGTGATTCTCCTGAGTTGGAGAGGTTCCTTGTATACTGACCGAAAGGATGAATACCGTATTTTGCTAGAAACACCGGGCTTTTGGATGCGATAATAAGTGAAGAACCTTTTTCCAAAAAAGTGCCGGCCGGGAACTGATATACAAACCCCGTACCACTGAAATACAAGCCTGTAAGATCGGCTGCATGTTCCCCTGCATTTGTTATCTCGATAAATTCCTGGTCTTTACTGCTGGGATAGGTAAGTGTTGAATCGGGGAAATACATTATTTTGTCAATAACAAGCTTTGGTACATAATCGTTGCTGCAGGCATCACACGATCCGAGGTTGGATGTCATCCATGTTTCCCTCTGCCTGATAAAAGTCTTGATCTTCTGAACCTCATCTTCATGGTAAAGAGATGTGCCCCACCTTGCATTTTCCCGTACCACAGCCTCACTGATCGTTGAATCACCACTGTCAATAAGACTGTCTATCACAACAGGATTAAGTGCCTGACCTGCTCCTGTCAGTTGCTTCCATCTTTTCGCCATGTAGCATTTGAACTTTGCATTAAAGAAAAGATTTTTCCAGAATAACGGACCTTCATTATCACCATTGTTGAACTGCCATGTATCCGTCTTGCTCCTGTCGAGCCCCCAGAAGAAAAGATCATAACCAAAAGTAAGATCCTGGTCCCAGATAGGGCCGGCTCGCAGCTTTCCGTTCCTGTCTTTATGAAAATATGTACTGTACTGGTATGCATCAACATTAGCTGACAACTCGTTGATAATCATATAATCGATAAAAGAGGGTATGTCAATGACAGAGGGGAAACCGTCGGTAACTGAGGTATTGCCAGCAGCAGCTGAAACACTCAGCATGTCAAACCGGGAACGTATATAATTATTCTGCAACTGGGTAACATCTTCCGGTTTTGGAAGTTCATGAATAAATGCAACCTCCTCAACACCCTGTCCGCTTGGCATCGTCCATGCAACAGGATCACCACCTGTTGTTTTATCTGCTTTAGTAATATAACCTCCAGTAACATCGGGATATGAATCGTCTGTTGGTTCTATCTTTATCACATTAACCCTGTCGTGACCTTGTTTCACCTTTTCAAGAAGTAGGTACAGTCCCTCATATTCCCCGTTAATCACTACCTCACAATAGACAGTCCGGCTGGCATATTCACCTATCATACGTGATAGGTTATAGCATATATAATTACGCATTAATGATGTTTCAAACACAAGACCGTTAAGTATCCAGTCGTTATCTTTCGGAAGACCCATAAGTTTTACATTATTATTTGTAAGACCATCTGCCTCTTTTGTCGAAAAACCGTATTGTTTCTTGGGATCCGATTGTGAGCTGGAACCTCTTATCTCTATATCTATTCTGCCGTCGTAGTTGAGGAAACGGGCTGAATCCTTGTCAGTGAGGTAATTTCTCATACCATCTCCCCTGTCTATAATTTTCATGTCAGCCATTATCCTTGGCTCATCAGGGATGCTTGCACCTCCGTCGGTATTAATGATAACGATTGGAAGATTAGAAGAAGTAAAGTTCACCGGCGCAGTGAACCAGGCAGGCACAGGACGAAAATAATACGATGAATTTTCAATGCCGAATGACAGCCATGCACTGGCTGACATGTCCGATGAAGTCGAAGTGGCATTATGCACCTGTATGGCCAGGACATTTTCTCCAGGAAGCAGGCAACTGTCAAGCATTTTTTTATCAAGAATAAATGTGGACGGAAAGCCACCTGAATACATTGTTGCTTCATGGTTGGTCCCGTACTGATCGTGTGGCGGGTGAATACCGGTAAGTCCGGCACGTGCAATCTCCACATCATTCAGGTAAGCTATAAAAGAATCATCATAATCCATATTAAATACAGCTTCACCAATCACAGCAGTATCGGTAACAGTAAACTTTATCCTTATATATACCGAGCTTGTCTGTGGAATTACAGTGTTATCATCGTCGTCGGAATATCCGAATCCCCCAATGCCTGTGGGCCAGGAAGAATCGTCGAAAGACAGGCTGCGCCAGTTGGCATCCGGTTCTGAGGTTCCAACAAAATAATGCCAGGTATCGGTATTAAATACTGCTGTTTCCCAGTGATTAATAGTTTGTCCTCTCAGGAAGGCCATGGACATTGATGACATAATCATCAATAAAGCAACCAGCTTCTTCATCATAAGAATATTAATCTGAACGGGTCATCCATATTCAGGACATGTTAAATGCCCGGGATATACGATCATTTAGTTTATACAAGTGCATAAATGTACCATAATTATACAGAAGTAAAAAAAATTAATATCAATTGTAATGCAGGAAGGATGGATATTTAAATAAACAATCAACAAAAAAATTTACCGGTAATTATTTTGCATAATTAAAAATTAGATTAATTTTGCTGCGCATTAATTGGTGCGGTAGTTCAGTTGGTTAGAATATCGGCCTGTCACGCCGAGGGTCGCGGGTTCGAGTCCCGTCCGCACCGCAAGACAAAACAAAAAGCCACGCAAAGCGTGGCTTTAGTATTTTATACAGGTGGCGTTGACAGCTTGCTGGCATAAGCCGGTTGTATAAAATACGTTAAATGCTGCCCAGGCAGCATTTTTTGTTTTGGCTTGCAAGGTTACCTCAGGATGAAAGGGACCGGCGAAGCCAATCCCGTCATATCTTTCTGCGATGCAATATTTTTGTTTTGACTTACACTCCCCTGCAATCAGGCTCCTTCCCATGGCCATCAAAGGTTTTCCGATGGTAGCACTAAAATAGCCCACCTGGCTTTTTTTTAACGCTCGGTAACCTCAGGATGAAAGGGTCCGGCGAAGCCAATCCCGTCATATCTTTCTGCAATGCAGCATTGGTTTTACTGGCCAAAACCGGTATGCCGGAATATGGCAACTACTACCAGTAACAATATTGATTTTTTCATGATTTTGGATTTTAGGTATTTTTGTAACACGATTTTATTTCTTCCTGATCCTGTTTAAAATTGATCAGTTTTATATCAAAGTATATGTGATATGCAACATAACCTTTCTCACTCTTTAATTCATCATGCGGAAAACAAAGGGTTTTTGACAGACTTCCGGGTCCGATGGTTTTTATTGTTTAATCACCGCAGGTAAAACAAACCTTTTGGTTATATCAAACAGCTTTGATTTAACTGTATAGTTACCTCCTGTAAAAACCACAACCATATCAAGTTCAGGAAAAACCATAATTACCTGTCCACCCCAGCCGTTGGCCCTGTACATATGTATTTTTCTTCCCTTGCTTTTCAGCTCACTGGTCCACCATGTATATCCATATCCGTTTATACCTGAATCTTCAATTGGCAACCTTATCCCTGAGTTATTACCGTAAGATGTTTCACTCTTTGCAACCCAGTTTGCAGAAACTATTCTTTCCCCTTTCCATACTCCATCTTTAAGATAGGTAACTCCTATTTTCACCATGTCCCTGGGCGTGAGATGCAGGCCACCGGCAGTTTCAACTTCGCCTTTTGGGAAACGATCCCATTGTGTGGTATCTATGCCCATGGGAGCAAACAGATACTTTTTAGAGAATTCAACAATATCCATTCCTGTTGCATTCCGTAATATCTCTCCCAGCATTATCATGCCTCCGCCGTTGTATGTAAATGATTCCCCGGGAGTATGTATCAGAGGCTTTCCAAGCACGCATGCCAGCGGATCCTCGGAACATTCAATGTACAGGCGATCAATATCGTTAGCTGCTGTTGCATGTGGTGCATGCCATTCATCCCACTCCAGGCCCGAAGTCATAGTAAGGAGATGTTCAATAGTTATATTCCGTTTCTGTCCTGAGTTAAATTGCTGGTGATCGGGCAGGTAATCGAAAATGGATTGATTTACATTTTTTATAAAACCATTTTCTATAGCGAGATCTATGCAGGCTGAAGTTACACTTTTGGTACACGACATTATCTGGTGCTTCATTGTACGGTTCCATTGTACCCATTCACCCTGGTAATATGGAGCATCCCATTTATATTTGTGCCCCTGGAAATATTCTTCCAGTACAAGCTTTCCATCTTTATATATGAGCATGGAATGAACCTCTTTGTATTTACCCAGTTGTATCCTGCCGACAGCTCTTGCAATCATTACTTCATCAATATTTACATCCTTCAGGGACCCTGCCTCCAGGCCATCATTAATGTTTTCAGGCGGCGCATAAGTATATTGACCTGAGGTGTTAACAGAATTACAACTCATTAGCAATAATGCAACAAGTACTGTTATAATAAGTGCTGTTTTCTTAACCAATACTTTTGTTCTCATTTTTTAATAATTTAATTCATTTTCCTACTTACTTTTACCTCTCAACCATAGATATTTTTTTGATGTAAAGGTCTGACAAATAAGAGAACACGACTAATCAAAATTGAAGCAATCATTATTAAATATGGGGAAACAGCATCAACTATGACGCAACCTGTATAAAATATGCTGCAAATGAGATTTGGGGCATGAAAACAGGAAGTATTCGCGTGAAAATTCTGAAGAAGGGATTATGATTAACCACATGCGATAGAAATACCCTGATTAACAAAAACTAATGATGCAGAACAACCAATCAACTTTACAATCCCCCGGTACCACACATCCTCACCGCCCTTAATCCTGTTTGTTTTTTCCCACAACTTCTATGATCCCCCAAAAATATGAAGTATCATGAATTGTTTAACTCCGAAGATTATTTTCCTGAACCTTTCTGGTATTTAGCTTGTTATGATATTGAATTAGCCTGACTTTTAAGGATAATAAGATATATTATCCTGTCCTCAGGGTTATTTCAGAAATGCATAAATTCAGGTTATCTGACATATCCGGTAACTAAAATTGAATCCGTTTTTGTTTAATACATGCACGACTTCAAAGTATGTTATAATTTAAAATATGAATTGATATGAAACAATCAACAACAAAAATCTTCAAGAGATCCGTCTTTTGGGCTCTTTCACTGCTTTTATTGCTGCCTGCATGCAAAGAAAAAGCAATTAAAACAACAGTATGGGTAGCATCGCCATGGCAAAAGGTAATGCGTGATACCCCGCCCGACACAGTCAGCTCAGCTAACCTGAAAGCTGCAGCGAATGAATATGAACCCTTCAGAATTATTATTCACAATGACGGTTCAGGTACAATTTCCGATGTAAATGTGACAATTAGTGACATAAAGGGACCACAGGGTGTGATAAAAGGTAATGACATACAACTTTACAGGGCGCATTACATAAATATATCACAGCCAAGCGCGGGTACCAATAATCCTGTTGGATGGTATCCAGATGCACTGATCCCGTTTTTGCCTGCAAACTCTGAAGAGAAACCCCTACGGGAATCATACCTGAGATGGCTGTCAACACC
>DATFLA010000354.1:0-3245 GCA_035268305.1 Bacteroidales bacterium
CGGCTGTAGTTCCGGTGGATCGAATATCTACAAGCTAAACTATGATGAGTTTAACAATGGCAGTACCCTGACAGAGAAGATCTATAACGAGGTTATATCTTCAGAATACCTTTTCCAGAAAACAGTCAGCCAACATTCTGAAATGGATAAACTAAGTTCTTCGAGTTTAAATACAATAAGGATTGATACTTTCATTGACAAGGATGGACAGGTAGATGTAATGTCTTCCTACATTAGAATGAGCATAGCGGATATTCATGTTGACAACATAAGTCATGGCGGTTGCTATGTTGGTATTGATATAGATACAGGTAGGCTTAAGGCAAAGGGGTATTCCACAATAGATATACTTGGAGTTAAGGTTCTTACAAATCATCCACGCACAGGTATTGTTTTTGAAGGTTTTACAATACCGAAATTTGATGAAGTAAAAGATCTTGTAAGACGTGCAGCTTCTTACATGCCCGGACTGCGAATGATTGGATGGGATGTTGCTGTAACAGAGGATGGTCCTGTTTTGATCGAAGGGAATTATGACTATGAGATCAGGGGCAATGATTTTGTCGCAGGAGGATACCTGAAAAATTCTGTTTTCAGGAAAGCACTCAAGGAGATAGACTATGTTTAGTATTCAGGTAAATGATTTAAATACTTTTAATTGAAAGAAGAAAGACGGCACCTTATTATTTTGCTGATACGACAAGTATTTTTTGAGTAGTTAATATTAGGTTATCTGCAAGCAGTTCCACAACATACATTCCCGGATTCAAATCAAGCTGCAACTGCAGATAGTTATCAATTACCTCTATACTTTTGTCTATACGCTTTTTCCCTGTCATATCTGTAATTATGATCTGGTCAGGAATAATTTCCGGATTCAATATCAATATATTGATATGATCGGTTGAAGGATTTGGATAAATCTTTATCTCGGGATCGCCGGCTTTGAGTCCATTTGGGTTATCGGGTCCGAATGCCTGGAATTCCGAGATAATATTCATGGTGTTTATGGAATTACCCTGTCCTACATACATCAAATAAAGGTATTTATTACCTGAAAATTCTGAGGGCACTGCAAAAATCTGGCTTTGTCCGGAGAATCCGCATGATGACATATTCAGGAGAAGCGGATTCCATGTAATCCTGTCAGAAGAACCATACAGATCAAAATACGATGTATATTTCTGGTCTTTTGGAAAGTTAAGTTTGATATACCTGATTGGTGAAGGTTCTGAAAATTTTACCTGGAGCCACTGGTTAGTTCCGTCTGACTTCCAGTAAGAAGATGTGTCGCCGTCAGTTGCACGGGAGGGAACATTGGGAATTATAAAATTGCTTGCTTCTGTGTCTGTTATTTTAGCCTTGTATAGTTCCGGGTGATAAGGGATAACATCAATGTTGATTTCTTGAGAAGCCTTTGCTGTTCCGTTATCAACCGTGATTGTAAGACTAAGAGTAACAGACTTTGTGACTACAGGAGCAAGGAACTTAATTATGAGACCAGTACTGTCGGATACAGGAATATCAGGTGATGTTTTCCAAGTGGCCGTGAGAGCCTGGTTATTCGGATCGTATGACGAACTTGCATCAAGTATTGCCACGAAACCGCCGTATACTGTTTCAGGATAAATAACATTTATTACAGGCGGACCCTCCTTAAGATCTTTTGGAAGACAATTATTGCTGACTGTTGCCGATGCGACGGAGACAGCAGCTATGCCCCTAGTGGATTGTAATTGGTTATCTGCAGGTGGAGTATAACTGAAAGTAACCACATCACCGCATATAATTTCATTTTCAAGCTCAAGTTCAACAGTCTTGCCTGTCACGGAAACTGAATTTACTTTTTCCTCAGATGAATTAATATTCACACTGAAAGAACTGGCAGAAGGGACAATGCCAGCAAGGTTTAGGTTGTAATTAATCAACAATATAGATGGGGCATTATCTTCTACGGAAGCATCCTGAAATACAGGGGGCTCAGGTGGATAATATTCGTATGCGCCTATGCTGGGAGTATCTTTGACAGTATTCCCATCGAGATCTGAGGAAAGCCAGCTGATATACATACCACTACCTATTGCAGGTGAGTGTTCCTGTATATGAAAATCAGTCTGCGATTCAAACAGGGGATTGTCAGTGATGTTATTGGCAGTAGTATTATTAATTGGAGTTACATTACTGTACATAGGTTGGTTCCAGTTTCCATTATCAAAAAACAGGTTGTTCTCAATCGACAGGTTTGTAACATCAAAATATGATTCAAAATAAACAGGACTGGCGTTAAACCCGGTTATTATATTATTTATTATCCTGATATTTGTTGCATTACCCCGGAAATTAAATCTGAGTCCCGACTGTGCATCCCCTTCAGTTCCCGCACTAATTGTATTATTGATAAAGTTGATATTATCGTAGGTGATATTGCTCACATCAATAGTCTGCCAGTCAATCCCGTTCCCGTAGTTAAGCCTGCCACTGGCACCCATATTTGTAAAAATATTATAATAAACATACATATCTTCAAAGACATCTCCGTTACCCTGGTACATAACAAGGGCGCTTGTGAGGTTACGGAATATGTTGTTATAGATATATATGCCGCCCGTATGTCCTCTTTCCAGGTCAACTCCGTTTTCCTCAAGTGATCTCAGCTGATCCTGTCCTATAATATTATTGTAAATCTTAATTGCAAAACCGTAACCAGCTGCATCATTTGTTATACTTGTATTTCCACCAAAGTCAATACTGCCCTGTACATTATTGCCGTATATTTCAATTCCACCCCTGCAGTTCCACAGTTCCATTGAGAAATCCCATGTCGATCCGTCATAGGGAGGTTTTGTAATCGTGTTATTGTAAATCTTCAGTCCCCTGCAATAGCCGTCGTTGGCATATTTAATGCAGAAACCGTTGGCATCAGTGCCTCTGTCTTCCTGTATTATTGAGTTATTATAGACAAGCATACCTTCCTGCCCGCCTATCTCAAGGTTTCCATAACCCGAACCATATTGTCCGCCACCGGCATAATCGGCACAATTTCTGAGTACATTATCGTGGAATGAATTTCCACGTGCATAGACATCAGGCACTACATCATTGTAATAACCTGCTCCTGAGAATGTAACCCCCCTTGTGTAAAAATCCTCTATTATACAGTGATGAATGCTTACATTGCTACGTTTATCAATAAGAATAGCCCCGTAAGCCGACAAATCTCCGGTCATCCTTATATGTGATATACT
>DATFLA010000355.1:0-7168 GCA_035268305.1 Bacteroidales bacterium
GGGCAGGTCAATAAAGACACTTTCGTCTGGAAACAAGGAATGGCCAACTGGGAAGCTGCCGGAACAGTTGCAGAACTGGCATCAATCCTGGGACCCCTTACTCCTCCACCCCCGCCTCCTACTGCAAATAAATAGAGTTATGAAAATCAATATAGTATACTCATTCATTGCCTTGGCAATCAGCGGCCTGATTGCCTATGGATTTTACAGTTTTTATGATGGAGATAACAGGTCTCTATTGATAATAGCCTGTTTCCTTTTGCTGTTTATATCTCTTTTCATGGCACTTTCCGTGAAGTTAAAAGGCTATTCAAGAACTACATCACTCTTGAGGGTAATTTCTGGAATTATGTTCGGAATATTTTTAATTACAAACATTATTTTCTCTTTGACATCACTGAATAAGGACTGGTATATAATAATTTGCGGATTAATGCTTTTGATATATACAATTATAGTCTATTCTTTAGTCAGAGCGAAGCAGTAATTATTATATAGTTTTCATTACTTGATTTTTGTATGGAGTAAGCAAAAATGGCTTAATTATAATTGCAAGTATTTCTTCAATAAGTTGTAAATCTATGGGTCTGATATATTTCCTCGAAGAAATTTTCGGTAAAATTGTTTTCGCAATAGGCGAATATGAATTTGCAGGGATCCGTCCGGTCAGGTACCTGGAAGTACCATGGAAAAACCGGAAGGAAATGAAGGAATATTTTAAGGAGCTTGAAATAGAAAATACGACTTATTCCTATAAGAAATTTGTACGTTGGGAAGAAGAAATTCAATGCCAGAAAATACATATCAATTTCAGTCGCTACTTTCTGTTCCTCGTTGGAGCCATTATCTTTCTGTTCTTTTCAGGGGCGCTAATTAAAACTGAAAATCAACCTGCTTCAATAATTTTTCTGACACTAAGTATCATTATGTTCCTTCTGTCCCTGTTTTTTAATCTGAGAGCGAAGAAAATACATCAATCACTGGTCTTAGGCAAAATATTATATGAACAATTCGAAACCTGGCCGGAATAATTACTTACCCAAAAAACATTGCAACTTTAACTGCATGGTTGTCTGCTTTAATTGTTAATGGATTATTTAAATCTTTAATTATAAATTACCGAAATACTCTCATCATAAGAGAACCATTGAATTCCAATTTTATTAAATTGGCTCTATGATACACAGGCTCTACAATCCCTGGCACATCTCCAACTCCGGCGAAAAGGAGGCCGATAAGCAGCTCTCACTCTCCAGTGATAGTGATGAGCTATATTTTGTGATCCATCAGCTGAGGCTTTCCTCAAGGTTTCACAGAACACAGATGGCAGGTGAATGCGATTTTTTAGTGCTTACTCGTCTCGGTATAATGGCAATTGAGGTAAAGGGCGGCATAATAGGATACGGAAAACAGCCTGACGGTGGCACCGGGTATTTCAGGCTTGTTACGGAACGCACAAAAGAAGCAATTGATAATCCTTTTCTGCAGGTCGACGGAAATGCCGATGCCATCAAAAAGTATCTCTTTGAGAAGAACCATAAAAATGTTTTTGTAGGGTCGATGGTTTGCTTTCCGGAATGTGAATTTGACATGAGAGGGATAGGGGAAGATGATCTCTGGCACCGGGGACATGATATGAATCTGTCTGAAATGATACTGGATTCTTTGGAAAGACAGATAGAAAAATATCATACAAATGAGGTAAGAAAAGGATTTGCTAGATATGCTGAATGGCAGGAGCTCGATGAGTCAGACATGAAAACCATCTGCAAAGAGCTCGAGCCTGAATTCAATCCCTCATGGAACAGATCGGTTATGCGACTCAATATCGAGGAGTCTGACCGGCGGATGAAAGATGGTCTTGAGATCCTTCGCGGGCTACATGACAATAAAAGGCTTATCGTTCAGGGCCCTCCCGGTAGCGGCAAATCAACTTACGCCTTTGATATCATACTGCGTCTATGTAGGAATGAAGGCAAAAAGGGTTTGTATATCTGCTGGAATGAATTGTTGGGGGCTGAAATGAAAGCCAGACTCTCGGATCCCGCCGCTGAGATTCCTGAGGAAAAAATAGGAGTGGCCCTGTATTTTGATCTTGTCACGGAACTTGCAAATCTTGCAGGGGACAAATCCCTTTTACCGTCTCATGCGAAGATCGCCAATGGTGAAATAAGACAGCAGGTGAAGGGTATTGTATCTAAACTTGGCAATTCCGGCAAACATGAAAAATATGATTTCCTGGTTATCGATGAGGCTCAGGACTTGTTTGACAAGGGCATTGATCATATTTTAAAGCCCTTGCTTAAGGTTAACAATCCGATTCAGAACGGGAATTACTATATTTTCTATGATGACAGTCAGGATTATCCCGAGGCAGGTGACCTAAGTAATTATATCCGAACGCGTGACGCTTTCAGGTCATCAGCTGCAGCTTATTCCCTTGTATCAAACCTACGGATAAACACAGGAAATGGAATATCCGATTTGATTTCAGATACATCATCTGGAGTATTTGATCCGTTAAAGGATTATGGAAAAGATGTAATTCTAAAAGAGTGGAAAAAGCCGGAAGAAGCTATTTCAAGAATAAAGCAGGTGATGTTGCAGGAAAAATCTATTTCCGGCATATCCGCTGAAAATATTATTACACTTTTTACTGCCGATCTGCTTAAAAAAGAGTCACCCTTCCCAGAACTACTTGAAGAGGATGGAGGCTTTGAACTTTTAATAGCTTCAACTCCTTCAACTTCTTCAACCCCTTCAACCTTTTCAACCTCTCCAGGTGTTCCTTCTAATATTAGGTATACCACAATTCTTAAGGCCAAAGGACTTGAAAGGGATGTAGTCATCCTTGTTTGCTCACCAATGACCAATAAGAAGAATATCTTCCAGCTGTTTATCGGGGCTTCAAGGGCAAGGACAAAGGTGGTCCTGCTTTATCATATTACTTCCATCATAATATAGTCTTGTTTGTCTTAATATGTCTAAATTTATAATACATATCAAAGAGTTTTGATCCTTTAAATCACCAAGAAAATGAACGAAATTATTTGCCCGAATTGTCAGAAGGCCTTTAAAATAGATGAGGCCGGCTATGCCGATATTTTAAAACAGGTTCGGGATCACCAATTTGAAGAAGAATTGCAGAAAAGGCTGGACCTTGCTGAAAATGAAAAGGAAAATGCTGTCAGGCTTGCGGAAGCGAATCTTAAAAATTCATTGCAGGAAAACCTCGCAAAAAAAGACAATGAGATAACTGAGCTGAAAGCAGCCGTTCAGAATGCCGGAAATGAGAAAAAATTGTCGGTGGCAGAAGCCATCAGGGCAATCGAAAAGGAAAGGGACGACCTTGCCAATGCTGTTAAGAATAAGGAACTGGAACAGCAATTGCTCGAAAAATCGCTTAAGGAAAAATATTCTTCAGATCTGAAAGCAAAGGATGATATAATCAGAATGAAGGATGAGGAAATAGCTCTTCGGAAGGACATGAAGCTCAAACTCTCGACCAAAATGATAGGTGAATCGCTGGAACAGCACTGTGCGACAGAGTTCAACAGGCTTCGTGCAACAGGCTTTCAGAATGCCTATTTTGAAAAGGACACTGATGCAAGGACCGGAAGCAAGGGTGATTACATTTATCGGGAGACAGATGATGCAGGAAATGAGATCATTTCAATAATGTTCGAAATGAAGAATGAAGGTGACGAAACTGCAACAAAGAAGAAAAATGAAGATTTTCTTAAAGAGCTGGACAAGGACCGAACAGAGAAGAAGTGTGAATATGCAGTCCTGGTCTCACTTCTTGAAGCAGACAGCGAACTGTATAATTCAGGGATTGTCGATGTATCTCACAAGTATCCCAAGATGTATGTTGTACGCCCCCAGTTTTTCATCCCGATCATCACCCTGCTCAGGAATGCGGCCCTGAATTCAATGAAATATAAAGCTGAACTTGCAGCGATAAGAAACCAGAATATTGATATTTCCAATTTTGAAGAGAAAATAAATGCTTTCAAGGAAGGCTTCGCAAGAAATTATGAGCTGGCCAGCCGTAAATTCAAAAATGCCATAGATGAAATAGATAAAACCATTTCTCATCTGCAAAAGGTTAAGGAGGAACTGCTATCCTCTGAAAACAACCTGAGACTGGCAAATGACAAAACAGAAGATCTGACAATAAAAAAGTTAACCCACGGTAATCCTACAATGAAAGCAAAATTTGAAGGACTTTCGGGTAAGGCTAAATAGCTATAGTAAGATGGAAATTGCTGGGTAGAGAAATAACATGAAAAGGAGAGGGGAGGAAAGGGGGGTGGGAGAAAGAAATCAGGCACTGATCAAATGCTTTCAGATGGCTGCCGCCCCAAGCCTGATGCCTGTTCATCCACCCAAACATTTTTTTGATTTCTAAATATTCCTTCCTACATTTGATATTCAACGCTCGCTGCGTTCAAAAATATAAATAACAGTTCATTAATTTGTCACATTTTGTGATACTATATGATTATGAGTAAATTATTGCCAGTTAAGGAGAATCATATTTCAAGTCTGATTTATTATATTAGAGGTGAGAGAGTAATACTCGATTATGATCTGGCAACGCTATATGCGGTAGAGACAAGAGCACTCAAACAGGCTGTCCGGAGAAATATTAAACGATTTCCGGAGGACTTTATGTTTATTTTGAGTGAATCTGAATGGAAAGAGCTTATCACAAATTGTGATAACCTTGGCTCAAGAAAATTTTCGCCGGCACGACCATATGCTTTTACTGAGCAGGGAGTGGCAATGCTATCTAGTATTTTAAACAGTGAAAGAGCAATATCGGTGAATATCCAGATTATGCGTGTGTTTACCAGATTAAGAACAATGCTGGAATCTAACAAAGAAATACTTAAGAAGCTTGAACAGCTTGAGAAAAAGGATATGGAACTTGATGAAAAAGTAACACTGATTTTTGAATATCTTAAACAACTCGAACAATCAAAGCAGGAGGCAACAGATTTCAAAAACAGAAAGCGTATAGGATTCAAAAACTAACCAGTCTCTTGAGTCCCTCAGTCTCTAAGCCCCACGCCCCGTGTCCCGTGCACCAAACCGTTTAACAGAATGCGGCGATTATTCAGCTTAATTACCGCAAAATATGCGGCGAATATTACCCTCCTGCTTGAAAGATTCGAAGGTAATCTTATCACATCATAATGGGCAATGATCAATACATGTTCTCCCGATACTGCTCTGAGAAACATTCATTATCTGAAAGATAGAAGGATGCTAAAAAATATGAAAATGCAGGAGGGAGAAGGACAAATTATGAATTATTGTAATAATTTGCCTGGCTACTCAATTATGGTATCCGCAATCACTACAAACCATACTGTGAATATGTCAATGCTCTCATCGGCAGGTTCGAAAGTACTGGTATAAACAATCCAGTCGGGGTTTTTATAACCCTTAAGAAAAGTTGTTACCATTTCATCCGTTATTGGCTCCTTCTTAAAGCTGAGACGCAGGAACTCTTTCCATCCGGTAAGAAGTTCGCTGTCCTTTATCATGGGATTATAATTGTGCTCATCCATCCAAACTGCTACGAAAGCCTCAGCTTTATAGTTAACCCTTTTTTCATCGGAGCTGAAGATGATTTCATTTGTTGAGGGACAATAAAGAGCAAATTCTCCTGAAGTATCGAATGGTATGATTTTCATTAAAAGGTTTCTTTCAAAATATTACTAAATTTAAGCAAAAGTATAAAGAAGAAATACAAATTTTACTAATGCTAGCAGGAATATCAGTAAATGTAATAATTAATAATTCTCAATTATATCCTAAGGAATTATTTATTCCTTTATATCTCAAGCAACTTTCATAAATTAGTAGATTGTGTCGATATAATCAAAATTTCAAAAATCAACGATGGAATCAAATGTGAAGTTTGTAATTAAAGAGGAAAAAGGTTTTTACTTCGTCTGTAATAAAAGCTACAAGGATGCACCAGTGATTGAGACACATTGTGGGAATCCGTATCCAGGTTTGTCGAAAAATGTTGCTGAATTGCTTTGCGAGGACCTAAACTCGTTGCCAGCGGAACATGCACTCTTTGGTGAATATAATGTAAGCCTGGTTTATTGTGTAATAAGCACTTTTATTGAAGCCGGTGAGGAGTTCACCTCTGCCGTTGATTTACCCTTTATGATACAGTGGGACAGGGTTTACAGGTTAGACCCGGGTCCTCCCCATATTCAGTTACAACATGGTGTGATAGAAAAGATCAAATTGTATCTTGAAGATAAATGGGTTGATCTGCCTATAAACTACTCCATGTCGCTTGAGGAAATGAAGGAAAATAAGGTACCTCAGGTTCCAAAGAATATCACTAAAGTATTACAGAAATTGTTGAGCAGTTTTAACGACACAGAGAATTTTGCAGTCGATCTGCTGTTTAATCTATTTGACCGTGTAAGTATAACAACATCTGTCTTATGGGTTGCTGGCATATTAAATAATGAGGATATACAAATGGTTAATTTATATTTCCACCATCTGAAAAAATCAAATCGGTTAACAAAGAATGAGAAGATACAGATGACGGGTATGAGTGAGAGGCTGGAATTTTTACGAAAACTAATTGAGCTTTCAAAGAGAGAGGAAATATTTGTGTCTTAAAAACCAAAAATATTCAAAACTAATTTAAACGCAATATGGGTGAAGATAATAACTGGGATGAAGCTAATGGGCAGTTTTTGGATTTTGTCAATGACATAATGGGCCAAAATCCAGACGATGAAATTATTAAACAAAGCGGACAAATGCTCTCGTATTTTAGTCATTTTTTAGTTTCAATTAAGAAAAACGAAGAGCCTGAATTCAAATATTTCTACCAGCTTGTTATGGTTGTGGATGAATCAGAGTATTCTGCCAACGATCAGCAGAAGATCGTATCCAAAGTGATGGAGATTCTTAGAAATGTATACCCTGATGTAAATGGAAATTACAAATGCAGAGTTTTCGGTAAATAAGAATGCAGAGAAAATGGTAACAATAGTACACAACTCTTATTGGTTTAAACTTAGTAAAAATTTCATTAGCTAAAAATTGTTTTTCTATTTTTCATTCTGTATCCCATCCCGGATAAATTTATTACCTCACATCGATAAAGTAACCTGTCAAG
>DATFLA010000356.1:0-3788 GCA_035268305.1 Bacteroidales bacterium
TGAACACATCTCACCGGAGGATCCGTTGCTTGAGGATCTCTACCGGCAGACCCATATAAGGTTTGTAAATCCCAATATGGCAAGCGGTCACAGCCAGGGAAAGTTCCTGGAGATGATCTCAAAAATGATTAGTCCAGGGTATATACTTGAGATAGGGACATTTACCGGATATTCTGCCATCTGCCTGGCAAAAGGACTGAGAAAAGAAGGCAAATTATTAACAATTGAAATAAATGATGAGCTTTCCGATTTTTCAGGAGGATATTTTAAAAAGTCCGGAATGGAGTCATCCATAGAACAGCTGACAGGCAATGCCCTTGATATCATCCCGGATCTTAACTACATTTTTGACCTTGTATTTATCGACGGCGACAAAAGAGAATATACGGCATATTTTAAAGCTGTATATGGTAAAGTCAAACCCGGAGGATTTATTATAGCAGACAACGTGTTATGGGGAGGCAAGGTTCTTGAGCCAGAAACTGCTGATCCTCAGACATCCGGAATGATTGAGTTTAATAATATGATAAAGAGCAATGGTTCTCTTGAAAAAATGATACTTCCACTCAGGGACGGTTTGACAATTATCCAAAAACCGGAATAATATTCCACCCGGGCAATAAAAAACATCAATTATGACCAAAGGATTTTTATTGTTAATAAAATAACAATATATTTGGTTACCATCCGTGTGCATCTGAAATGCACTGGAGATACAGGCGTGAAGAGGGATGACGGTATTTAATCATTTCATAATCTGTGCGATATGAGAGAAAGACCGGAATGTTCGACATGCAGGGTATTTAACAGGTCTTATTTTTCAATACTCGAACCAGAGGATCTCGAAAATCTGAAATTTGAAAAATCGAGTTCCTTTTATAAGACCGGTCAACAGGTCTTCCATGAAGACAGTCGTGCCGTAGGAGTGTATTGTCTGCATTCAGGAAAAGTAAAATTATTCAAAGCAGGATCGGATGGAAAAGAACAAATAGTCCGTTTTGTGACGCCAGGTGAACTTTTCGGGTACAGCTCCGTAACAGGATCCCGCCATTATATGTTAACAGCAGAAGCTATTGAGGACTCAGTAATATGTTTCATTAATGGTGTCACATTTGCTGAACTGACTGAAAAATATCCTGAACTGCTTAAAGCTCTTCTTAGTACACTCGGCAACATGCTTAACGAGACGGAGGAGAGAATGATATCAATAGCACAGAAACCTGTCAGGGAAAGGCTTGCTGAAGCGCTTCTTACCCTGTGTCACAAATTTCATCCTGAAGGTTGCAAAGACAACAATGTGCTTAACCTCTCAAGGGAAGACCTCGCAAATATTGTAGGCTCGGCTACGGAAACAATCATAAGATTATTATCGGAATTCCGCGAAGAGAAGATCATCAATATCGAAGGACGAAGGATAATCCTCAAAGATGTGAGGAAACTGAAAAGGCTGGCTAATTTTAAAATACGCTGATCTTTATTTTCCTGTCCGGTTAAACACCTGGCTGCAATTTACTAAATCCCTGTAAAGGTACTATTTACACATACTCTCATGATCTCCGTCATTAGTCCGGCTAACACCTGTAAGCTCATGGCATGATCCCTGTTTGTCTCTGCCATGATCAGAATTACCCCTTGGCATGTCAGTCCTCATAGGAATTTATTTTAAGTAATAAGAATTTAGTACCTGTTACTGAGCCTTAAAAATTCCGGGGAAATGAATGAAATTTATAGAATAAGCCTGGAAGACTGGAAACACTTCACAGGAACCCTCTCCTCCTCCTTTAATGTCTATGCCCCCGTTGAAAAGAACGGATTCCTTGATTATACACGGATAAGTCCTGAAAATTCCGGTGACATTGTCTATAACAGGGCGCGGCCTGCGAGCCCTTTAAAGATATTTTTCCTGCCGGTGAAACTTAATGTTACAGTACCCCCTGCAGAGAAGAAGAATAACATAATCATAGGTGCTCCTTCCTGTGACGTGGAAGGTTTAAAGCTTCTTGACCTTATATACCTCGATGAAAAATTCTTTGACGGCATATATTTCGAAAGGAGGATGAATACAGTTTTAATATCGTCCGATTGCTACGAGACAGCCGACAGCTGTCATTGCGTAGCATATGATGTTAATCCGTATTCAGAGAAAGGTTGTGATATAAACCTGTCAGCCGACAATGAATATTTTTATCTGCATACCTGTTCTGAGAAAGGTGATCGCTTTATAAATGAACACATTGCTGAACATAATATAGCGCATACAGTGACCTCTTTACCTTCATCGGTATTAAAAAGAAGAAACTCGGCGACAAGAACCTTAATCAACAGGACAAGTAAACTACCGGGTAATAAAGAAACAGCAGACCGGGTAAAAAATGAAGGTCATAATGCCTGGTACCGTTACTCATCCAGGTGTGTTTCTTGCGGTGCATGTTCGGCTATTTGTCCAACATGCACTTGTTTTCTTCTTATAGACCGACCCGAATTTGAAAAAATTAAACAGCTTGACACCTGCCAGTATCCTTCATTCCAGAGAGTTGCCGGCGGGGAAGATCCTCTGAAAGAGCTGGGATCAAGATTCAGAAACAGGTACATGTGCAAATTTGTCTGGAAGCCGGAGCGTTTCGGCACTCTGGCATGCACAGGTTGTGGCAGGTGTATAGATGCATGTATAGCTGGTATCAGTAAAAACGAACTCATAATGGAACTCGCATGACAGAAACAGCAACCAGAACAGATACCATTAATATATATAAGGTGGTGAAAGCTTCACTGGAGGAAGTTATTGAGGAATCGCCACTTATAAGAACACTTGTATTAAGACCGGAAAGACCTTTCACCTTCAGAACGGGAGAATTTATTGAGCTGACGCTGGATGGTATTGGTGAAGCTCCTTTTACTCCCTCTTCATCGCCACAGGTAAGCGACAGGCTGGAAATAACAATAATGAAAACAGGGTATGTAACAGAAAAGTTTCATTCCTTAAAACCGGGAACTGTACTCGGACTGCGCGGTCCGTTTGGCAGGGGTTATCCTGTCGAAAAATTTCTTGGGAAAGAGATACTCATACTTGGCGGAGGATGCGGGCTGGCACCAATCAGATCGCTGCTCTATGCCCTGGAACATGTAAGCGAGCACTTAAAAAAAGTAATATTATGTTACGGATCAAAAACCCCATCAGACTGTATCTATAAACCTTTGTTTGCCAGGCTTAACAGTCTCGATAAATTTGAGGCCTACCGTACTGTTGACAAACCGGAACCGGGATGGGATGAGTCTGTTGGCGTAGCTACTGTTCTCCTTGAAAAGACCGACATTAATATAAAGAACTCTGTTGCAGTGGTATGCGGCCCTCCCGTGATGATGAAGTTCGGAACACTAAAGCTGCTGGAGATGGGATACAGCGACGACCAGATTTATCTTTCAATGGAAAAAAACATGTCGTGTGGTGTTGGTAAATGCGGGCACTGTATGATGGGTGATTATTTTGTTTGTAAAGACGGGCCTGTATTTACCTATGATGAGATAAAAGAGATCCCTGATATATGGAAATAAAGAAAAACTACCTCAATAAATGAGCAGGAAAATACTCATAGACCTGATGAAGTGCCGGCAGTGTAATGATTGTACGGTAAGCTGCTCCTACGACTATCATCCGGGAAACAACGGAATGATGCAATTGCTTGAGAAGGCTGTTTTTAAATTTACGTGCAGGCATTGTGAAGATGCACCATGTATCGCGGTATGTCCTGTCGATGCCCTGGAAAAGGACAGAACAGGCACCCTTGTAA
>DATFLA010000357.1:0-11933 GCA_035268305.1 Bacteroidales bacterium
ACTGTCGACGGCAAATATCACATCAGAAGACTCTATAATCAACAACACCAGGAACAAAGGAGTTGCATAAAGCATTTTATTTTGCCTGATAAACAGTTTATCCCCGTGAAGCTTTTCAGAAACAGGAAGGAATTTCCTGAAAAACCTGACAATAGCATTTTTTTCAGGATCGACGGAGACATCCTCCCTGAATAGCATGTGAATACCTGTATAAACAAGAAAAACACCGAAAATCAATACGATCCAGTCAAACCTCTTAACAAGCGTGATACCTACGATTATAAAAAGACCTCTCATCACAAGGGCACCAAGTATTCCCCAGAAGAGTATTTTATGCTGATATTCGTCTTTGACCGAGAAATAGGAAAATATGAGAATGAATACAAAGATATTGTCTACACTAAGTGAATATTCAATAACATATCCGGTAAAAAACTCGACAGCTCTCTCATGTCCTAATCCATGATCGAGGTAAATAAAAAGATTAAAAACAAGGGCCAGTCCAATCCATATAAGGCTCCACATAAAAGCCTCTCCTACAGACAACTTACGTGATTTTTTATGAAAAACCCCAAGATCGAGGGCAAGCATCAAAAAAATGAAAACATGAAATCCTATCCAGAAATAGATGCTTGTTCCCATAGACAAATTATTAATACACAAACTTATAAAAATATTTCTTTAATACTTAACCTGCACAAGGTTGCTGACCGGTTTAGCATATTTCCTGTCAATATCAGGCAAACCATCATCATTCGTATCATTCATAGATCTCAGGTATTCAAGCAAAGCAAGCCATTCTTTTCCCTCCTGGATTCCTTCTTTGTTACTGTCAATGTCAATTACTGCAGCTTTCATATCGGTCACTTTCATACCATCCGCATTTTTCGGAACAACATTTATAAGTCCGAAACTCATCTTTTTGATGATCCCGATAAACTGGAGCATGTACGAATTAGCCGTTATTGAGTAAAGCTTTTTATCTTTTTTGGAGAAGTCTACTTTTTCGGGTTCCCTGTCGGGTTTCAATATTTCAATTCCACTGATCTTTCTCAGCAGTCCCCTGCCAGGATTATAATATATTTTAAGTCCGGAATAATAACAGTAATTATCAGGTTTGGAGCGATAGGCTACCTGCAAAATCTCGAGGATATTTTTCAGCTCCCTGCCTGTTACATACAGTCTGGCAAGGGGGTAACCGGGGATATTATCATCTCCCGAGCCAAGCGACATAACCCTGAAGATATCAGATGTTTCCTGCACACCGGGTGCTATGCCGTCGCGTATTACTCCAGCAGCGACCATGCTTATATCTGTTCCTGTACTATTATGTTTATTAACATAATACTGAATAGCGTCTGCAACAAGTGGACCAAGATTACTCTTTTCAGCACCCTCATAATCTTCTATCCCTTTAAGGCTGAATGTAGTCTCGGCAATTTGCATATCGTATTTAAGGCCAACAGGCCGCAGAACCTCCTCATTTATTTTAGTCTTCTGGTCATCAATGCTGTTATTAACTGTTTCATCCCCTTTAATATTATCTTCTACAGGTATAAGCTGGTAATTTTCTACTGTCACTTTGCCCTGTGAATAATCCAGTGTCAGTTTTCCGACATATTTACCGAAAGCACCTGTCTGAACGATGGGAATACCATCAACAATTACAGGCTTGTCGAGTCGTGTATGGGTATGACCACTTATAACAACATCAATCCCTTTTACCTTGTGCGCCAGATCCACATCTTCCCCACCCCATTGTCCGTCTTTTCCCTTTGTAACACCGGAATGGGAAAGACAAATGATCAGGTTACATGAATCATGCTGCAGTTCCTTAACCATCATCCTTGCATAGCGGATCCGCGATGAGAACTCAACAGGAGATGCATTCGGCGCATCCTCAGCTGCATCTTTCCCGATAAGTGAAAAGAACCCAATCTTAAGTCCGTCCCTATTGATAATAAACTTCCTGCGGATGATATTCTCTTTGGCAAGTTTCTCCAGGGCATCGTCACGATTATCCTTTTCATCGAAAATGATGTTGCCGGTAAGTATTTCAGGAATGGCACCTCTATTGACGGAACTGCTAATTATTTCAGCAAGTTTTGCAGGTCCGTAATCAAATTCATGATTGCCAAAGCATGTAACATCGTAGCCCATCTGTTTCATCAGTCTCAACTGGAAACCTGTCTCAGCCTCCACAGGCGGGAAAAGAGTTCCCATCAGGAAATCGCCTGCATCCACAACCAGTGTAATACCTGTATTAGAGGCTTTTTCACTTGCTATAACAGAAGCAATCCGTGCAAATCCGCCTCGTGTACTGTCATTGTTCGTTATAAGCGGAGAATAGTCAGATTCCGGGGCAAAACCAACAAGATGAGAATGAAGATCATTAGTGTGAAGGATGACGATTTTTTTAGTGTCCCTGGCATTCATATACTGAAATCCCAGTAAAAACAGGACAACGAGGAAGCACCTTTTCATAGTCGTTCTGGTTAGTATCTGACAAAACTAGTTAATTATACGAATTCTTCAGGGTGACACATTTATTTTATATCAATTCGTCGTAAGATCTGTCTGAAATTATAGGATATCTGCAACAACAAATGTGCTTCCACCGACAAAAATAACATCATTTACGCCAGCGTTGTTCAAAGCGGCAGATAAAGCTGACCCAACATTACTGTATGCTTTCCCCCGGAGACCATATGCAGCACCGGCTTTCATAAGTATCAGTTCATCCATGGCTCTTGGTACAGAAGCCTTTGTGAAATAATAAATTGCATCAGCAGGAAAGAGAGGGAGCACTGAGTCTGTATCCTTATCACTAACAAAGCCTGCCACAACATGAAGCTTATCCTTATTCAGTGATGCCAGCTGGTTAATAACATACTTCAAACCTTCAGGGTTATGGCCAGTATCACAGATCACAAGCGGGTTATGAGCAACAACCTGCCAACGTCCTTCCAGACCGGTATTAACGACAACATTCCTTACTCCTTTCAACAGGTGATTTTTCCCAAGCTTAAAGAAATCGCGGAGGACGGCGAAAGAGGCAAAGACTGCTTTCAGGTTAGCCGCCTGGTAATCGCCTGTCAGCGATGTAACTCCTTGTGTAATACGTCCTGTAGCTGTTTCAATGATTTCATATTTACGTTCAGGGTTTAAACCGTAGCTGTTATCGAGGCGGCATGAAAACATCCGGTCGGCAAAGAAAATAGCGGAATCCTTTTCTGCTGCCCTTGCTTTAAAAACGTTTTCCGATTCAGGCTGTGACTCACTAATCACTACTGGTCTGCCTCTTTTTATTATGCCGGCTTTCTCCCCTGCCACCTTTTCCAGGGTATCACCGAGCAGATCCATATGATCGTGCCCGATATTTGTAATTACAGATAAGACCGGATCTATAATATTTGTGGAATCAAGCCGGCCTCCCAGTCCTACTTCAATTATAGCAACATCTACCCTGTTCACGGCAAAATAATTTAAAGCCATGGCAACTGTCATCTCAAAAAAAGAAGGATGGACTTCTTCCAGGATCGACATGTTATCCTGGACAAAATCAATAACATCCTGTTCTGCTATCATTTTTCCGTTAATCCTGATACGTTCCCTGAAGTCCCTTATATGCGGAGAAGTATAAAGACCTGTTCTGTAACCGGCTTCCTGAAGTACCGAGGCTATCATATGTGAGACAGATCCTTTCCCGTTTGTACCTGCTACATGGATCTTCATATATTTCTTATGGGGTCTGCCTAAATGATCATCAAGGATAACAGTGTTTCCCAGGTCGTCCTTATAGGCGGCCTTCCCCACCCTGTGATATGCAGGAAGCTGTCCGTACAGGAACTCAATTGTCTCTTCGTAGGTCATTGGTCCACAATAATAAAATAGCCTTTACCACCACTGCGGTTAAGACTTTTATACTGTTGAGTCATCTTCGATAACAAATATTGAAGATGCAAATTTACTATCCTGTTTTAAACTATTTAACAAACTTAATAATTAGATAGCAATTTGTGCCCTAAATTAGTTATTTTTACAGCTTGTTAAAGGCAGGAGATTATTAGTCACAAATGACTGTATTTTAATAGATTAGAAATGACAAAAAAACACAACAAGAAACTTTTTATCATCGACACCAATGTTTTGCTGCATGATTATAAGTGCATTTATAATTTTGAAGAGAATGATGTTATTATACCGATAGTGGTTCTTGAAGAGCTTGATAAATTTAAGAAGGGCAATGACCTCATCAATTTTCATGCCCGTGAGTTTACAAGGGAACTCGACAAGCTTTCCGGCGACATGCTTCTGACAGCCAATATTCCGCTTGGTGATCATCTTGGCAACCTTCATATAGAAACAGGCAAGGACTTTTCAGAGAAGGTAAGTGAGTCCTTCCCTGAAAGGACGGCTGATCACCGCATACTTGCAATAGCCGAGTATGTCACGAGCCAGAACAAGGATAAATCGGTTGTGCTTATCACAAAGGACATAAACCTGAGGATGAAGGCAAAATCACTGGGTATCATAGCGCAGGACTATCAGAATGATAAAGTTGCAGACATTGACGATCTCTACAAAGGGATCACTGTAATGGAAGGTGTGGACCACAGTCTGATAAGCAAATTATATGAGCTTCCGGAAGGTATCAGCGGTCAGGAGTTCAAGCTCGAAAAAGATCTTAAAGGTCACCAGTTCTTTATACTGAAAAACAGCAGTGCAAGTGCACTGGCTCATTTCAACCCGGTTACAGGAATGCTCAACCGCGTTATCAAGCAGACCACCTACGGTATAGATCCACGGAATGCTGAGCAGACATTTGCCATAGAGGCTCTGTCAAATCCTGATATTCAGCTTGTATCACTTACAGGGAAAGCCGGTACCGGAAAAACACTGCTCGCCCTGGCAGCAGCTCTTCAACAATATAAGAGATATAAACAGATCTTTCTTGCTCGTCCCATCGTGCCGCTGGCCAACCGCGACCTTGGTTTTCTCCCGGGTGATGTGAAAGAGAAAATGGATCCTTACATGCAGCCGTTATATGATAACCTTACCGTGATAAAACATAAATTCAGCCACCAGAGCCCTGAATTCATCAGAATAAATGAGATGATGAAAGAGGAAAAACTTGTTATCACACCTCTGGCATACATCAGGGGAAGAAGTCTTTCAAGCATTTTCTTTATTGTTGATGAAGCACAGAACCTTACACCGCATGAGATAAAAACAATCATCACAAGGGCTGGAGAAGGGACTAAGATGGTATTCACAGGCGATATAGAACAAATCGATTCTCCTTACCTCGACACAGCATCCAACGGACTCAGTTACCTGTCGGATAAAATGAAGAACCAGGATATCTTTGCACATGTTAACCTTGTAAAAGGAGAAAGAAGCTTCCTTGCCGAACTGGCAAGTAAATTATTATGATTTTAAATGGGTCATTACCCGTGTGTGCCGGTATTTACTGTGATATAACGGCACAGGGCCGGCTCAGTGTTAACCATACAGTATAAAACAATTAGCACATGAAAAAGAAAGTTCTCCTCTATGCTTCAATGATCTCAGTAGTACTTCTGCTGACGCCAGGCCTTTTATCCGCCCAGGGTAAGGATAAAAAACACAAGAGTCACAAAAAAGACAAGAGTGACAGGATAATGCTGTTTAATGGCAGGGATCTTCAAAACTGGGTCTTCAAACTAAAGGACCCGGCTGTTGATCCGGGTAAAGTCTTCACTGTCAAAGACGGAGTTATTCATATAGCAGGTACTCCTTTCGGATATATGAGAACAAAGGGTACATATTCCGACTACCAGCTTCATGTTGAATACAGGTGGCCATCGGAACCAACCAACAGTGGAGTATTTTTAAATGTCCAGGAGCCCGATACAATCTGGCCTGAATGCTTCGAATGCCAGTTGCAGGCAGGTAATGCCGGCGACATGATATGCATGAATGGTGCTGATATGGCAGAACATACAGATAAATCGAACATTGTGATACATAAATTTGAAGCTTCATCAGAGAAGCCGGCCGGCGAATGGAATAAGCTTAAAATCATATGTAAAGATGATATTATAGAAATTTATGTTAACGGAGTTCTCCAGAACAGGGCAACAAAGGTTAATATCACAAGCGGCCATATATGTCTTCAGAGTGAAGGTAAAGAAATAGAATTCAGGGACGTTTACCTGAAAAAACTGAAAGAATAAATAACATTAATAGGGGTGTTGCCATGATGCCTGCATTATACCGGTAATCGCGGCAGGATAGATATGAACAGGGAAAAGAAAAAAGTAGCATTTCATACTCTCGGATGTAAACTTAACTTTGCCGAGACATCAACCATATCGAGGTCGTTTCCTCCCGACAGGTTTGAAAGGGTGGCAGCAAGCGCAAAAGCCGATATTTATATCATAAATACCTGCTCGGTAACAGATGCCGCTGATAAAAAATGCAGACAGGCAATTAAAAAATTCATACACCGTTCACCCGATGCCTTTATAGCAGTTGTCGGTTGTTATGCACAACTGAAGCCCCGGGAGATCTCAAAAATCCCCGGAGTGGACCTTGTCCTTGGTACAAATGAAAAGTTTAACCTGGCTGAATACACAGGGACCTACAGGAAAAAGGGAAAACCGGAGGTGCATTCATGTGAACTTATATTTTCCGATAGTTTCAACCAGGCATATTCCATGGGCGACAGAACAAGGTCGTTCCTGAAGGTACAGGACGGATGTGATTACGGTTGTTCCTACTGCACCATTCCTTTTGCAAGAGGTAACAGCAGGAATCCGGGTATCGCTACACTGATCAGTGAGGCTGAAGATATTGCAGCAAGAGGTATTAAAGAGATTGTCCTTACAGGTGTTAACATAGGTGATTTTGGTAAATCCACGGGGGAATCGCTTACAGGTCTGATGAAGGAACTTGTGAAAGTGGACGGAATAGAAAGGTACCGTATCTCATCAATAGAGCCTAATCTTCTTACAGATGAACTGATTGCAATGGCTGCTTCAAACAATAAAATACTGCCTCATTTTCACATTCCCCTCCAGAGCGGAAGCAACAGGATACTGGGTTTAATGAGGAGAAGGTATACCCGCGAAGTATTTGTTTCACGCACAGCCATGATAAAAGAGAAACTTCCTCTCGCAGGTATAGGTGCTGATGTCATTACCGGTTTCCCGGGAGAAACAGACGAAGATTTTGCTGATACTCTGTCCTTCCTTGAGAATATGCCCGTTACCTATCTTCATGTTTTTACTTACTCGGAACGGCCCGGCACTGTTGCTGAAAAAATGACAGGCAAAGTCCCGCATGGTATCAAGGAATCGAGGAGCAGGATATTGTCAGCCCTGTCCGACAGGAAAAATCTTGAGTTTTACAGGAATAATGTGGGGAAGAAATCGGAAGTTCTCTTCGAAAACACAAAGACAGAAGCGATGATAACCGGCTTCACATCCAATTACATTCGTGTTGAACACCCCTGGCAACCAGCCATGAAAGGAAAAGTGAAAACTGTTATGCTGAAAGAGATAGGACAATCGGGAAGAATGATCACTGAGATAATAGATGAATTATGATAAACCTGAAAGACATTTGCCTGGAAACAGAAAAAGCTGCCATTGAAACCAGCAAATTTATACTGAAAGAATCTGAAGGATTTGATATCAAACAGGCCGAAAAGAAAGGACATAACGACTTTGTGAGTTATGTAGACAAGGGATCCGAGAAGATGCTTGTTGAAAAACTGTCTCGCATTCTGCCGGAGGCAGGGTTCAATACCGAGGAAGGCACATCAGTGAAGAAAGGCTCCCGGTATTGCTGGGTAATTGACCCCCTTGACGGAACAACTAATTTTATTCACGGTTTTCATCCATTCGCCATTAGCATAGGACTCATGGACTATGACGAAGTAGTTGCAGGGATTGTCCTTGAAGCAGGCGGCAATGAATTATTTACTGCATGGAAGGATGGTGGTGCCTGGCTTAACGGTAAAAAAATCAGGGTCTCCGGCATTACAAAGCTGGCAGACAGCCTCCTGGCAACAGGATTTCCCTATAATAACTTCGGATTACTGCAACAGTACATGGATTGCTTCTCATATCTTGTGCGTAATGCACAGGGACTTAGACGCCTGGGGTCTGCAGCCATAGATATGGCGTATGTTGCATGCGGAAGGTTTGAAGGTTTTTACGAATACGACCTGCACCCCTGGGATGTTGCTGCTGGGACAATACTGATTAGGGAAGCAGGTGGAATTGTAAGTGATTTCTCTGGAAATGAAAAGAATATTACCGGGGAAGAACTCATTGCAGCAAACAGGCCTGTCTATCCCGAACTGCAGGAAATTCTTTATAAATTTATGAAAACAAAGAACATAACCTGAGATGGGTGCTTTATTATATTATATCTTTTACGGCATAACATGGTTGATAACTCTTCTCCCACTGAGGGTTCTTTATATATTTTCCGATTTCATTTTCCTCCTTCTTTATTACTTCCCTTCTTACAGGAGAAAAGTTGTTATGGAAAACCTTGTCAACTCTTTCCCTGAAAAAAACAGTGAAGAACTAAAGGTTATCGAAAAGAAATTCTACAGGCATCTTGCAGATATTTTTGTTGAGACTCTCAAGATCAGTCATATGTCCGACAGGGAACAAAGGAGAAGATTTACCTATAGCAATCTTGAAATAATAGATAAGCTGCGCAAAGAGAAGCGTGATATTATAGCACTGCTGGGTCATTATAACAACTGGGAATGGCCCACACTGCTCGCAGAATACATGAGATACCTGACAATCATCATTTACAAGCCGCTGCAAAACCAGCACTTCGACAGGTTTATGAACAGGCAGCGTTCAAAGAATGGTATTGTTCTCACACCGATGTCGCATGTTATAAGAGAAATTATCAGGTACAGACAAAAGAAAATCAATACCCTTTCAGTTTTTATTTCCGATCAGACACCCGCAAAGAAAGACATTAAATTCAGGATGCCTTTTCTTAATCAGGATACACCTGTTTTCACGGGAGCTGAAAAGATTGCCGCCAGATATGACATGGCCGTTGTATTCTTCAATATTCAGAAAATCAAAAGAGGTTATTATAACCTGGATGTTGAACTTATGTACGAACATGCAGCCGGATTGCCGGAATATGCACTAACAGAGAAATTTACAAGGCGGCTTGAAGAGATTATTAGGGAAAAACCCGAATACTGGATATGGAGCCACAGGAGGTGGAAATACTGATACCCTGAGCTATGGACAAAGCAGCAATTGTGATACTAAACTGGAATGGCCTGGAATATCTCAAATCTTTTCTCGGGAAAGTTGTGATATATTCTGCACGTCAGGGTATCAGCGTTTGTGTTGCAGACAATGGCTCTACCGACGGCTCTGCAGAATGGATGGCCGGACACTTCAGCGATGTTCGGCTGGTAACATTTGACAGGAACCACGGTTTTGCGGGAGGTTATAACCTGGCTTTGAAAGATATTAAAGCACAATATTATATATTACTGAATTCTGATATTGAGGTTACACAGGGGTGGCTCGATCCGCTTATTGATTATATGGACAAGAATCCGGATGTTGCCGCATGTCAGCCAAAGATTCTCTCCTACTATCAGAAGGATCATTTTGAATATGCCGGAGCTGCGGGTGGCTATATCGACAGGTTCGGCTACACCTTCTGCCGGGGAAGAATATTTGAGAAGACTGAAGAAGACAAGGGTCAGTACGAGTCAACAACAGATATTTTCTGGTCAAGCGGAGCCTGTATGCTTATTCGGCCTGAAGCCTGGGAAAAATGTGGTGGCTTTGACTCTGACTTTTTTGCACACATGGAAGAAATTGACCTTTGCTGGCGGCTGAACAGGGCCGGATACAGGGTGAGCTATATTCATAATGCAACTGTTTATCATGTAGGCGGGGGTGCCCTGCCATATGATTCCCCGTTCAAAACATACCTGAACTTCAGAAATAGTCTTTATCTGCTTTATAAAAACCTTCCCGATAAGAACTTTCATTTGCTGATCTTTGCAAGAAAAATCCTCGACGGGCTTGCAGCTCTCAGGTTCCTGGCAAAAGGGAAAACAGAATGCTTCAGGGCTGTTCTTAACGCTCATTTCGATTATTACAAAGCATCGGGTGCTCTCAGGAAAAAAAGGGAAGAGATTAAGAAACTGGGCTCACCCGATTACAGGTCACCATTGCTGAACAAGAGTGTGGTATATGAGTTTTATATAAAAGGTAACAAAACTTACAATAGCATTTTTAAAGAATAACTATTCAAATGAAAAGGTACCAGATGCTTATTTTCTTTCTCATAGTACTAACGATCTATTCACTTGCCAATATTTATATTTATTTCAAGGGATATAACGCCCTCCCTGTACTGAAAGCCAACAAACTCATCTATTCTTTCACCTTCTTTATCATTGCAGGTATCTTTATTGTTGCGAAGTTCCTTGAGTCAAGACACTCATCGGTAGTGACAGATATTCTTAACATAGCAGGAGGCTTCTGGCTGGCCTTTATGCTGTACGGTTTCCTGTTTTTCCTGCTATCCGATATTCTTTTCCTGGTGCTGAAAATCCCCGGCATACTTAACTCCGGTAATATACCGCTCTACCGGAAATGGTCATTCTTCATAACAATTGGTTTATCTGTTCTTATGATAGGCGGTGGCTTTATTAATGCCGTGCTTCCTGTTGTCAGGGAATACAATATAACAATTAACAAGTCGGCAGGTAATGTAAAAACGCTTCGTATTGCTGCTGCTTCCGATATTCATCTTGGAAGTGTTATCAGGAAAAGAAGTATCAGGAAACTATCATCCATGCTGGAGAAACAGCATCCCGATGTTGTTTTCTTATTGGGCGATATAGTTGACGGTGAGATTGGACCGGTTATGAGGGGAGATCTTCTTCAGTACTTCAGCTGTCCTCCCTGCTACGACGGGCTCTATGCCATAACAGGCAACCATGAGTTTATAGGAGGAGCTGCCAGGACAATTCCATATATCGAAAGCAAGGGAATCAGGTTGCTCAAGGATGAGATAGTTACACTCAATGGAGGTATTCAGGTTATCGGCAGGCTCGACAGGGATTCAAAAAGATATTATGCCAGGGACCGCATGTCACTGTCAGCTCTTATGGCTGGTGTGGATACCACAAGACCTGTTATCGTGCTGGATCATCAGCCTTTTCACCTTGATGAAGTTGCCTCGGCAGGCGTCGATCTGCAGTTATCGGGTCACACACACAATGGCCAGATGTGGCCCCTTAATTACATAACAAGAGCAGTATATGAGTTAAGTTACGGATACCTGGGAAAAGGGAATACTCACTTTATCGTGTCATCGGGATACGGCCTGTGGGGACCACGTGTGAGGTCAGGAAGCCGGTCAGAGGTACTTTTGATCAATATTAAATTTGAACCGAAAGGAAAAGCTCAGGGAGACGAATGATCAGATAAGGTCATATATCTTTTCAAGTCCGATACCACGCGATCCCTTGATAAAGACAGTGTAGCCCGTGAACTGTTCTTTCTTCAGGTATTCCTTAAGCAGTTCAACATCGCTGAAAGACTTATACCCGGCCTTCCCGGCCACCTTCCTGAAAACAGGACCTACAAGAAGAATACTGTCTGCCCTGTATTTCTCAAGCTCAGCAAGCAGTTTGTTATGTTCCTCCTCAGCCTTCTCGCCAAGTTCAAGCATATCGCCCAGTATTATCATCTTCCTGTCGGCAGCTATTGAGGAAAATGATTCCAGCGCGGCGCTCATACTGCTGGGGTTTGCATTATAGGAGTCACAGATAAGGGTGTTGGTACCTGATCTATTAACCTGCGACCTGTTGTTGTCAGGTTTATAGTTCTCAATGGCTCTGCAAATATCATCCGGGGGAACCTCAAAAA
>DATFLA010000358.1:0-5380 GCA_035268305.1 Bacteroidales bacterium
TCATAACCCCTGTGAGTCGCAAGATCAAATGCCACCGACAGACCTTTTTGCCCGGCTGCCAGGTTCCTGCGATAGAAAGCGTTTGACTCCTCTGCAGTCGAGAAACCTGCATATTGCCGTATAGTCCATGGCTTCATTGCATACATACCTGAGTACGGTCCCCTGAGATAAGGAGGTAAGCCGGCTGCAAAATCAAGATGCTCAAGCCCGTCAAGATCTGACTTTGTATAAACACTCCTTACAGGAATCATCTCGGGAGTGGTCCATTCATTCAGAATCTGATCTTCCCTTGAACCATTATCGAAGGTGATATTTTTTATATCATTATAATTGAATTTCGGCCTCATAACTTTCCTGTTCAAATCTCATTTCAATTCCCAGATTATCATTATATCTTTTTAATTCTTCAGTCATACTTATACCTGTATATATGAAGTTTTCAATACCATGTTTCCTTAGTTCACCGGCACAGGCAGGATTACCTGCTATAACAACAATGGCTTTATCTTTCAGCACGTTGAATATCACGGGGGCAATAACAGGATATTCTTCATCCGAACTGCATATCACAACGATATCAGGACCTGCCTTTTCAGCAGCTGCCATACCTTCCTCCGGGGTGCTAAATCCGGGATTATCAATAATTGTATATCCGGCACATCCGAAGAAATTAGATGAGAAGCGTGCCCTTGCTTTCCTCATCACAGGGTTACCAACAGTTAACAGAAAAACAACAGGCGCTGCAGGCAAACTGTCAACAGCCATCCTTATACTTTCAAACTCACCGGCTCCCCTGAAAAGTCTTACCGGCTTAACAATAATGTCAACAGGGCTGAACCCGCGCCTGCCTGTTTGTTCTGCAGGCTTAGAAGTAATTTTTTCATTGGCCGACGGATACTGGTTTGTTCCAAGCAGGACAGCTTCCTTCGATGAGATGGCATTCCTTCTCTTAGCTGCCGATTCTTCAAGTTTCTTCTGTACCAATCCCTTTTTAAGGCATTCAAGGAAACCGCCCTGTTCTTCCAGTTCCAGGAAGATACCCCAGGCTCTCTCTGCAATCATTGATGTAAGATTCTCAATATAGTATGACCCGGCAGCAGGGTCAGCAACCTTATCAAAATAAGCCTCTTCCCTGAGTATCAGCTGCTGGTTGCGGGCTATTCTTTCCGAGAACTCATCCGGATTTCTGAATACCGAATCAAATGGTCCGATTGTGAGAGAGTCTGTCCCTCCCAGTATTGCCGACATTGCTTCTGTCTGTGTTCTCAGCATATTTACATACGGGTCATATATCGTCTTATTCCAGCGGGCAGTTGTACAATGTATTTGCATCCTCGAAATTTCATCCTCAGCGGTTCCATAACCTTTCTGAATCAGAGACCACAGGAGTCGTGATGCCCGCAGACCGGCTATCCCTGCGAAATAATCAGAATCGATGCCAAAACTGAACCTCATCTTTGAAGCAGCTTTCTGAGCACTGATACCACGTCCGGTAAGCTGTACCAGGTATTCATTGCCTGCCGAAAGGGCAAGGGCAAGCTGAAGTGTAACACCCGCACCTGCATCACAAAAATTTGATGCATTAAGATGTATTGTTTTCAGGTTGGGATAAGGGATCGCGAGTTTCGTTAGTGTTGCCAGGTAATTAAAACCTTCACCCGGTGTAACACAGAATCCTCCGTTAAGCATAAGCCGTCCGAGAGGATCTGTTTCAACTGCGCCCCTGACAGACTCCGGCGATAAGCCTCTCTTATCTGAAATGCCTGTTAGTCCTTCAAGGATCTCAATTGCCTTCCCGCTGCAAAGGAAGTTTAACTCCACAATGTCGGTATATATACCTTCTAGAAGGATCCCGAGGTTATCAGCATTAACCGACAGGGGATCGCTTATGACAAAACCAACAGAGTCTATCCCTCTCATAAGGATTTCCATTGCCCTGCCATTACTTTCCTCAAAATCTGTTACGCGGATATCCTGACGGATGAACCAGCTGTTATCTCCTGTTTTCCCACCTCTTACAAATGGGAAGGTGCCGGGAGGTGCGTCAGAATAGTGAATATCCTCCGTGTCGCTTTTCCTGTAAAACGGCTTTATTTCGAAACCCTCATCAGTTCTCCATATCAACCTGCTGTCAAAATCAGCACCCTTCAAATCTTCACGTATCTTACTCATCCACTGTTCTGTAGATACTGAAGGAAACTGATCAAATAATTTCTCTTTCCGGTTCATTATTCTGCCTGTTTATGCAAACTGGTGCAAAATAATGATGTGATAATTAGAAATTATATGAAATTTGTCATAAACAGGTAATTAGGATTAATTTGATGTACTTCCCCCGAATTCCATGAGATAAGCTTTGATGAAAGGATTAAGATCGCCGTCGAGAACTGCCTGTACATTGCTGGTTTCATGACCGGTACGAAGGTCCTTAACCATCTTGTATGGATGAAGAACATATGAACGTATCTGGGAACCCCACTCTATCCTCATCTTCTCTCCCTCTATCTTCGCCTGCTCCTCCTGTTTCTTTCTCAGCTCCAGCTCGTAAAGATGCGACTTAAGGATACGCATTGCATTCTCCTTATTATTCAGTTGTGATCTTGTTTCCTGGTTCTCAATAACTATGCCGGTTGGATGATGACGCAGCCGGACTGCCGTTTCCACTTTATTTACATTTTGTCCGCCGGCACCGCTTGAACGGTATGTTTCCCATGTTATATCCGCCGGATTAATCTCAATTTCAATATTATCATCCACGAGGGGTGTAATAAACACAGATGCAAAGGTGGTCTGCCTTTTCCCCTGGGCATTGAACGGAGAAATCCTCACCAGCCTGTGTACACCGGTCTCACTCTTAAGATAGCCATAGGCATGCTCCCCGTCAATTTCAAGAGTTACTGTCTTAATTCCTGCTTCATCGCCCGGAAGGTAATCGAGTTCCCTGACCTTATAGTCGTTCATCTCTGCCCAACGGAGATACATTCTCATAAGCATCTCCGCCCAATCATTACTTTCTGTACCTCCCGCACCCGAATTGATCTTTAATATGGCACTAAGCTGATCCTCCTCCTTCTGAAGCATGTTCCTTACCTCCAGGTCCTCTATAAGGCTGAGGCAGTTATTATACTGGTCATCGACATCAGATTCTTCAGCTTCACCTTCCTTATAAAATTCATAAAGTACTAAAAGATCATCTAATGCAGTACATATCCTTTCAAAGTCAGAGGTCCAGCTTTTGAGCGAGGCAATGCTCTTCATCAGCTCCTCGGCTTTCTTCGGATCGTCCCAGAGATCCGGCTGTTGTGAGAGGCTCTCTTTCTCAGATATCTGTATTAATTTACCATCTATGTCAAAGATACCTCCTCAACGCATCACGGCGTTCTGAAAGTGCTTTTATCTGTTCGTTGGTTGTCATTTTTCTATTATTTCCTGCAAATTTAAAATTTTATGTCAGACAGTGGAACCATCCGGTAAGGAATTCAATGAATAGCCTACTTTAAAAAGAAGCCTGCATGATACAATCCGTTTAGAATAATATGCAGGCCCGTATCTGTATCAGCAAATAAAAATCAGTTATATTGCCATACCATAACAAAGAACATTAATGAATATGAGAATAATTATAACAGCATTGATAATTAATCTTTTAACTTCATGCTGCCGTTTTCAGTCCGGGGAAAAGAAAGACTGGCTTATAAATGGTTCCGGCTACACTTCCTTCGTGATTGAAAAAGATGGAAGAGTCACGATTACAAACGGTCTCATTTCACGTACTTTCAGCCTTACACCAAATGGGGCAACCATATCTTTAGATGATCTCACAAAAGGAAAAGAACTGTTAAGAGCGGTGAAGCCGGAGGCGCTTATCACTATTAACAAAAAAAAATATACTGTTGGAGGCCTTTATGGTCAGCCTGTCATGAATTATCTTGATCCTGCATGGATCAGTTCGATGCAAAGAGACAGTACATCACCTTTCAGGCTCGATGGTTACCATACGGGATTGATCGCAGCCAGATTTCCATGGAAAAAAAGGAAAGAATGGATGCCAAATGATCTTCCCTGGCCTCCACATGGGAAAAGTGTAGATTTCATTTATTCCTCCGATGGTACTAATCCAGCAACGAGAGGCATAAAGGTAATAATCCATTACGAGATTTATGATGGAATCCCGCTTATAAGCAAATGGCTTACGATTGAGAACGGCTCGCTGAAAGAGATAATGATAAATAGTTTTTCCTCTGAGATTCTGGCCATGGCGGAACCGGAAAGCACTGTAGGCGATCTTCAGAACTGGAGGTTTCCCGGTCTGTACGTGGAAACCGACTATGCCTTCGGAGGCAGTATGTCATCGGGTTCATGTCTTGGAAAATCAGTTTTCTGGGAACCTGATCCCGATTATCTGACAATAGTCAACTACAACAGGGTACAGCCTGCCATGCTTGAGTGCCGGCCTGTAACAGGTCCTGCCGAAAGACTTGCCCCCGGGAAAACCTTCGATACATTCAGAACATGGCTTCTTGCAGAAGACAGCGACAACCGTGAACGCAATGGACTGGCTCAAAGGAGGATGTACAGAACGATAGCCCCATGGATAACAGAGAATCCTATATTCATGCACCTGAGATACTCCGATACTGCTTCTGTAAGGAATGCTGTTGACCAGTGTGCAGAAACAGGTTTTGAGGAGATCATTCTATCCTTTGGCAGCGGATTTGATATGGAAGACACAAGCAGGGCTAACCTGGAAAAATACAGGAAGCTGGCCGCTTATGCTCACAGCAGGGGAATAGCCCTGGGCGGTTACAGTCTTCTGGCCAGCAGAAAAGTTGGAGGAGGCAATGATGTGGTAATGCCGGCAGGGCAACAACCCGTATTTGGTAATTCACCATGTCTTGGCAGCAAGTGGGCGGAAGAATACTTCAGGAAAATATATCATTTCATTGAATATACCGGGTTCGATAACCTTGAACACGACGGGTCTTATCCCGGAGATGTCTGTATGTCCACAACTCATCCGGGACATGACGGACCTGATGATTCCCAGTGGAAACAGTTCAGGATCATCGCCGGCCTTTACAAATGGTGCCGGGCCAGAGGTGTTTACCTTACTGTTCCCGACTGGTATTTTCTGAACGGGAGCAATAAAACAGCCATGGGTTACAGGGAAAGTAACTGGTCGCTGCCACGAAAAGAACAGGAAATAATTGAACGACAGAATATTTTTGACGGCACCTGGGAAAAAACACCATCGATGGGATGGATGCATGTTCCTCTTATGGAATACCAGGGGGGAGGTGCCGATGCCACAATAGAACCACTCAAAGAACATCTGCCACACTACGGGCAACGTCTTGCCGATCTCTTTGGTGCTGGAGTA
>DATFLA010000359.1:0-2455 GCA_035268305.1 Bacteroidales bacterium
CTTAATCACAACCTCATGGCAGGCACTGTCAGGCAGGCCGGTGAGCCTTCGCAAATCGCTGTTTCTTACAAATACCATGCTTTTTTCAAAGACACTGTTTGCGATGTTGTAAATGCCGGTGATATGGAACATGGCTCCCACCTGGTTATTATCCTTATCCAGAAAGGTAAGAGTCATTCTGCTGTTTTTCCTGTATGTCCAGGCCTCTTTCTTTATCAACTGCCCGTATTCTTTCGATTCTTTCGCGCTGAACAGGGATTTCATCTTCCTCACAAACTGTTTTTCCCCTGTAAATCTCATTCCGATCACCGGTTTCAGCTTGTCTGTTAAAATCTCCGGCACACCTTTTTGTTGTAAGTTCCTCACAGTTGATGTGTCAAGGTAGTATCTTACAATACCCAGATCTTTCGCAAGATCCTCACCTATCATTATCGGATTATGTTCGCTCTTGTCATCAAAATAACCTCCTGTTCCGGGAATTATTTTCTTATAGAGAGTAAAGACCCTTTTTTCCTGCATTGGATCTATACCGGTAATCATGACACCGGTACTTTTTAAAGCCGTATTTGCCATGCCGGTTAACACTGTTCTTTCGACAGTAGCCTCAACACCCTTGACAGAATGAATGGCAGTCAGTACTTTTGACGGATCTTTAATAGTCAGTTGCGGGTCATTACTCAGCCGGAAATTCCTGTTTGTTACCTGGATGTCCGATATCTCCTCATTAAGAGCATCGTCCACACGCTGTTCTATCATGCCGTTCATCAGAGCCACAGAAAAGACCCCGGCAAATATTCCTATTGTAACGGAAGAGATGACAACAAGGCTTCTCACCTTGTTACGCCATACGTTCTTCCATGCTGTTTTCCAGATCATAACAAGGTAAATTTATGCTTTTAACGAATTGACAAGCTTCATTTTATATATCTTCCTGACAGGGTATGCTATGGCAATGAGCACTATTACGGCTACAATTACCGACTGCCAGAGGAAATAATTGTTGACGTTCATAAACGGCATTACAGGTTCCATGCCATAGCTTTCATAAACCTTGGCATACTCGCCCGAGAATCGTATTGGATGGTACTGCCCTATTATTATTACGGGTAGTGCCGCTGCAATACCACTCAGTATGCCCAGCAAACCGATGTACACCATTTCAAAGGATACAATGGCTGCCAGTTTTGACTTCTGCATTCCAATCGCTGTTAAGACACCGAATTCCCTTCTCCTTTCAGTTGTCATCATAAGAACAGTACCGAAGATGCCAAATGCTATAACTAGATATAAAATACCTATCATAATAGCCCCACTCTTGTTATCAGCATCCATCTGGTTTATAAGCAGTTCATTCATCTCTCTCCAGCCGAGAAGCCTAAGCGGTGAAGGAAGTTGTTTGCCAAGCGATTTGAGGGTTCTGTTTATTGCCTTGTCGCTTTTATTCTTAACTGTCAAAGCCATGGATGTAAGCATTCCCGGGGCATTGTAAAACTCCTGGCATACACCTATGGGCAGATATACGATCTTATTGTCAATATCAGGTGTTGGTAGCTTTACTATCCCTACTATCCTGAATTTAGCTGCTGCTGTCGTCCCGTGGTATCCCTGGCCTATCATTACAAGAGTATCACCGATGTTCAGGTTCAGATACCTGGCCAGGTCGTCACCAAGAAGAGCTTCTTTTTTCCCTGCAGTGAGATAACCGTTGCTGATCCTCGTTACCCTTTCAATCCCGGGCATTATTTTACCTGCATCCCTGTCTTTGATACCAAGGTCGAGCTGAAGTATAGACGGAGAAGCATAACTTTCACCCCTGAACAGATCGAGCTTTGACTTAACATTTCCGGGTATATCCATCTGTTTGATGGAATCAATGGCTTCCGGGGTCAGCCGGTACCTTACCAGCCTGTGCCTCACATCGGACAGTAATGCCTCTTTCTCCGGATCAATACCCATAACCAGAACTCCCTTGGTCAGTGGCCCTGTTGAGGCAAGGGCGAATGACTCGAAACGTGGTACAAGGTTGGTTACATTAGGATCGCTGAGCAGGAGTTTCCTGATGTCAGGGGTGAAATCAAATGAGTTGTCAACTGTTGAATTATCCCTGAAATCCTGGTTTTGCACCTGTATATATCCAGTATATGATTCAATTACATTCTGAAACATATGGGCATATGACCCGAGCTGAAGCGACCGCATCAGCAGGGCAAAGAAAACCGCAAAGAATACCGAAGCAACTGTAATAAGTGTACGCCTTTTATTTCTCCACAGGTTCCTCCATGCCAGTAAATAACTTTTCATATTCCTTCAGGTTAATGGATTCTTTTCATGTTCTGCTGTGAGAAGAAGCTTTGCTGCATGGGTATATTGAATTTTATATTCTTAATTACCACAACAGTGCTGTTCCCCGGTTCATCCATGGGTTTAAGAACGAGCTTTGTGGGTATCATTCTTC
>DATFLA010000360.1:0-9224 GCA_035268305.1 Bacteroidales bacterium
CAGATTATGTGCTGGCACATACACCCGGAAATACTGTTTCAAACCTCTCGTCTACAAAAGCGTTAAAGGATGTTACCGAGAAATACGGATGTATGCATTTTTCAGCTGCAGTGGGAGAGGTAAATGTTGTTGAAGAAATGAAGCTGAGGGAAGCCGTAATAGGTGGAGAAGGCAATGGTGGAGTCATTTATCCTGCTCTTCATTACGGACGTGATGCACTGGCAGGCATTGCATTATTCCTTTCCCATCTTGCAAAGAGTAAGAAGAAGGTTTCGGAACTGAGAAACATTTATCCCTATTACGTCATAGCGAAAAAGAAGCTCTCTCTTTCTCCCGGTGATGAGTTTAGTAGTATTATTGAAGCCGTTAAGAAGAACTTTCCGGACAGCGCGACCGATGAAAGAGACGGACTATGGATCGATCATCCTTTAGGGTGGGTACAGATAAGGAAATCGAATACCGAGCCCATAATGAGAATTTATGCTGAAGGTAAAACATCTGAAGACGCTGATAACCTCGCTGATACAGTTATTGGAATTGTTAAAAAATCCTAATTATTCTGATAATTCATAATCAAAGCGGAATAAATCATTGTTTACCGGTGTCAAAAACTCTGTAAGGCAAAAAGTAATGATGTTAAATATTGTTAATGACTAAAAAAGGGAACCCCTTTTTAATACTTTTGTGCCTGATTTTAGTAATCAGTCAGTAATTTTTATAACAGATGAACCGAGCATGTTACGAAATTTAGGATACATGGATAAAATATACCTTACATGCGAGCTGCATCATAATTTTTAACAAAATTCATTTTATGATGAAAAAAACGATAATTATTTCCGCAATTGTTGCAGTAGTGGCGATTATAGCTATAATCATTATTAACAGGGTAGCTTCAAGGAAGGACATATCTAACCTGTATGCTGTGGCTGAAAAGGGGGAATTTGATATTATTGTCACCACCACGGGGGAACTGGAAGCAAAAAACTCAACCGATATTACAGGTCCTGATTTTCAGCAGAGCAGAAGCCTCAGGGCCATGGATATTAAAATAACAGACATGGTGCCTGAAGGTACTGAAGTTAAAAAGGGCGATTACGTTGCTACTCTCGACAGGACCCAGTTTGACAATACCTTGAAAGATGAGCTCGATAAACTTACAACATATGAGACCGATCTTGAGATGAAGCAACTGGATACGGCTGTTACGCTGAGTAATCTCAGGGATAATATAAAGAATCTCAGGTTTTCGGTTGAAGAAGCTGGTATTACATTGCAGCAGTCGAAGTATGAACCTCCGACCACAATAAGGCAGGCAGAAATAGCTCTTGACAAGGCAAAAAGGTCTCTCGACCAGGCGATCAGGGGTTATGCCCTCAAGGTGGAGCAGGCCAAATCGGATATGCGTACTAGCAAGACACAGCTTGAAGAACAGCGTCAGAAGGTTAATGACCTGCAGACAATTCTGTCCAAATTCGTAATTACTGCACCGTCTGATGGCATGATAATATATAAACGCGACAGGATGGGCACAAAACGAAAGGTCGGGTCCTCTATCAGTCCATGGGATAACGTAGTCGCAACACTTCCCGATATGTCTTCTATGATTTCAAAGACTTACGTCAATGAGATAGATGTGAGTAAGGTAAAACCCGGGCAGAAAGTTGAAATTGAAGTAGATGCTTTTCCCGAGAAGCAATATACCGGGGTTGTAACAAGTGTTGCAAATATTGGTGAACAGTTGCCGAATGCGGACGCAAAGGTTTTCGAAGTGGTTATCGATGTCAATGAATCTGATCCTATCCTCAGACCATCAATGACAACAGGTAACAAGATTATAACAAAGACTCTTGAAAATGTGACTTATATACCTCTTGAATGTGTCCAGACGGGGACAGACAGTATTCCTTATGTTTATACAAGAAAAAGGACAAAACAGATTGTTGTTCTTGGTGAATCAAATGAGAACAATGTAGTTGTTGAACAGGGTGTTAAACCCGGGGAGAAAATCTACCTGAGTACTCCTGAAAAGCCTGATAAGTTCAAACTGGTCGGGACCGATCTTATAGCTACAATAAAAGAACATGAGAAAGCCAAGCGGGAAGCCGAAGAAAAGGCACGCCAGGAAGCCGAACAGGTAAGAGAAAGAGGAAGCCAGATGGGCCGGGGCGGCAGAAATATCACACCTGAAATGATGCAGCGATTCCGTAATATGAGGAATTCCGGACAGGCACCTGGCCAGAGTCAGGGAGCAGGCCGGCAGGGAGACACTTCCGCTTCACGACGTTCCGGGAATAATCAGGTCAGGCAGCCCGGGTCTGTGAGAGATACATCTGTCAGAAGGAGAATGCCTTCGCAACCGGGCAGACCAGGACAGAACTAATCGGGATTAAGATGCTTAATTTGTCAGAAATAATTATTTAAACTGAAACGTAATGCTCAAATTTATCCTACGATATTTCCACGATATAGAAATTGCCGTCGAATCAATTATATCCAACAAGCTGAAGTCTATGCTGACAGCACTTGGTATAATATTCGGTGTGGCAGCAGTTATAGCGATGCTTGCTATCGGAAAGGGTGCAAAGCAGGAGATAATGGAACAGATGAAAATGGTGGGTGTGAATAATATCCTCATCAATCCAGTAATTCCCGATAAAAGTTCTTCAACAGAAAGTGGAGAGAAACAGCAGAAAAAATTCTCCAGGGGCCTCAGCCTTCTTGATGTCGATGCCATCAAACAGACAATTCCCTCAGTAAAGAGAATCAGTCCTGAGATCTCATTCAATTCAACTGCCGTGCTTAATGGTGTTAAGTATACAGCAAAACTGGTTGGAGTATCAAACGATTATTTCTACCTATATAACCTTCCCCTTGTTTCAGGAACATTCTTCAATAAATACCAGGAAGATAACGGTATCCAGGTTTGTATCATCGGAGCAAATATACGTGCCAAGTTTTTCAGCAAAATAGATCCGCTTGGACAGTATATCAAGTTTAACGGGATATGGCTTAAGGTTATTGGTGTTTTGCAGAAAACAAATGTCAGTCTTACCGGCTTCGAGGAAAAGGGTGTTAATGTCTATAACGACAATATTTATATCCCAATCAATACTATGCTGCTGAGGTACCAGAACAGGGCACTTCTTAATACCAAGCTTGTTTCGGAGGCTTCATCACTTCAGTTCTTCAGAGGTCCGGGTATGTCAAGGGTCGTCTCAAGCGGTTCAGATGCATCAAGTGATTCAGAAAATAATTATAACCAGCTCGACAGGATTGTTGTACAGGTTAATGAGACAGAACAGCTCGCTCCCACAACGGAGATACTGAGCCGTATGCTGACAAGGAGACATTCAGGTGTCAAGGATTTTGAGATCACCGTCCCTGAACTGCTTCTTAAGCAACAACAAAGGACTAAAGACATTTTCAATATAGTGCTCGGTGCTATCGCAAGCATATCGTTGATAGTAGGGGGTATTGGCATTATGAATATTATGTTTGCTTCAGTGATGGAGAGAATCAAGGAAATTGGTACAAGAATGGCTATTGGAGCCAAAAAAATGGATATAGTTGTACAGTTCCTTGCTGAAGCTGTCCTTATCAGTGTAACAGGCGGTTTTATAGGTGTTTTCTTCGGGGTTATCATGGCTAAGCTAATTGAGCAGATAGCCGGTATCATGACAATTGTTTCTTTCTTCTCGGTATTTATTGCTTTCGGGGTGTCTGCCGCTGTCGGGGTTATTTTCGGGTATTCGCCGGCCAAAAGAGCTTCCGAGAAGGATCCAATCGAATCATTGAGATATGAATAAATTATTAAAAATGAAGAAATTTTGTATATTATCAATAGCTGCTGTGCTCCTGTTTTCTGCCGGAACAATTAATGCACAGGAAGTAAAAAAACTAACATTCGATGAGGTAATCAAGCTGGCTGAAGAACAGTCGACAAATGCTCTGATGGCCAAGCACAGGTTCCGTTCAAGCTACTGGCAGTACAGATCATTCAAGGCACAGTTCCTGCCTTCCCTTACACTGTCCGGTACTACACCTGATTTCAGCAACGGGCTCGATAAGATTTATAATTCACAAACAGACCAGTACGAATATAAGTCTAATAACACAATAAGTAACCTGGGGACTCTGTCACTATCGCAGAACATAGGTGTTACAGGTACAGTAATATCGCTGAGATCAGACTTAACACTATTTAAGGATATCCAGAAAGGACTGCCAACAAACTATATTACCGACCCCATCAGTATTAATATAACGCAGCCTATTCGTATGTACAATTCTCTTAAATGGGAGAAGAAAATTGAACCGGTAAGGTATGAGGCTGCAAAGAAGACATATTTGTCTAATATAGAAGATGTTCATATTAATGCAGTCAGGAACTTTTTCTCACTGGCTCTTGCTCAGATAAACAAACAGATTGCGGAGATGAATTATTCCAATGCCGATACTCTTTATCGTATTGCCCAGGGCAGATACCAGCTGGGTACCATTGCCGAGGATGAACTTCTCCAGATGCAACTCTCGTGGCTTAACGCCGAAACAGCAAGGAAACAGGCCGATATGAACCTTCGCGACCGTGAGATCAGGCTGAGATCATTCCTAGGTTATAACGAGAACGTTCAGATAGAACTTATTCTTCCAAACCATGTGCCTGATCTGCAGGTGGACATGCAAAAGGTTCTTAACCTGGCAATGGCTAATAATCCGGAAATTCTTACACAAAGGATAAATGTACTTAATGCCCAGAGCAATGCAGCCCAGGCGAAAGCTTCAAAAGGACTTAATGCCAGCCTTACGGCATCTCTTGGATATTCACAGCAATCAACAGATGTAACAGCTGCATATAATAACCTGAGTAATTCTCAAAGGGTCCTTATTGGTTTTACAATGCCAATTCTTGACTGGGGCTTGGCAAAAGGACGGTACGAAATGGCAAAATCAAGCCTTGAACTTGCCCAGGTCCAGGCAAAACAGGCTCTTATCGATTTCCAGCAAAACCTTTTCCTCGATGTTGAACAGTTCAACCTCCAGAAAAACCAGGTGGAAATAGCCGCGAAATCAGATACAGTGGCAATGAAGAGATATGAAGTCACTAAACAACGATTCCTGATCGGGAAAATAGCGGTTCTCGACCTTAATGATGCTGATAACAGGAAAGACCAGAACAGAAGGGCATATGTGCAGTCATTGCAGGATTACTGGACATATTTCTATAATATAAGGCAGCTTACTCTGTTCGACTTTATTAATAATAAACCTCTGGATACTGACTACGATCATCTATTGAACTGATCAAAAAATAATTAAAATCTTATCTGAAGAGCTTGTCTCAAAAGTAATTTCTGACCACAAAGTCGCACCAAGGATAAAAAGTGGTGTTTGACAATACATTTCCTTAGTGTCAATTGTAAAGCCCGATAGCTATTATCGGGACGGGGTCTTTGGGTCCTTCTTGTTGAATAAGTTCTTGCTTTTAAAACAACCTCTTTGAGCTTGTATAAAACGAATTTTTATTAAAACTTGCATTTGAAATTCAGCCGGAACATCAGGCAGTGATTATCATGCTAATATTTAGCTTATCTGACTTTTTTTAGTGTGGTAATTCATTATGTTAATGTCGGGCGTATTTGCAAAAAATTTTTATCTTTGCGCCTCAATTAAGTAGAATTATAAAAATTATCGAAATAATTCCAAAAGTAAAGACAAATGCAGAATAAAGCAGCAATACTCGTCCTTGCGATTGCACTGGGGGTAGTATCTATTTACCAGCTTTCTTTTACAGTAGCTACTTATAAAGTCAGTAAGGATGCAAAAGCATATGCAAAAGGAAGCCTTGTTAAGGAAACCAATTATCTCGATTCCATTTCCACTCTGCCAAAGGATAAATGGAGTTTCCTGGGCAACACATTTAAAGAGTGCCAGAAAAAAGAGCTTAACCTCGGCCTCGACCTCAAAGGTGGTATGAACGTTATTATGGAGGTGTCGGTGGAAGACATTTTGAAGGCTCTTTCCAATTATAGCACAGATAAAACATTTAATGAAGCCCTGAAGCGGGCCAGGGATATGCAGAAGCAAAGCCAGGCTGATTATCTGACTCTCTTCGACAGGGCTTTCAGGGAGATAGATCCCAATGCACGTCTGTCTGCTATTTTCGGGACACCGGAATTGAAAGATAAAATAAACTTCAATTCGACCAACGACCAGGTAATGAAGGTACTTAACAGCGAAGTTGACGACGCTATTGATAATGCTTTCAATATTCTGAGAACAAGGATCGACCGCTTTGGGGTTGTACAGCCAAATATTACCAAGCTTTCTACAAAAGGGAGGATACTTATTGAACTTCCGGGTCAGACAAACCCTAAAAGGGTAAGGGAGCTCCTTTCAGGTACCGCAAACCTTGAATTCTGGGAAACTTACGAGAACAGTGAAGTTATCGGATATCTATCACAGGCTAATAACCTGTTAAGGGAGATTCTTGCCAATAAAGATAAAACAAAAGAAAGTGAACCAGCAGCAGGCGAGAATACAGCTGCATCGGATACAACAGGAAAAGATCAATCTCTTCTTGACCTTATTGGGAAAGACACTACTAATACAGAAGAAGCTACTTCAAGAGAAGCTTTTACAAAGCAGAATCCCCTGTTCGGTATTCTTAGTCCGAGAGTTGATGCCCAGGGTCAGCCACTTCCTTCCTCTATGGTAGGACTGGCAGCTGCCAAGGATACTGCAAAAGTAGATTATTATCTCAAGATGAAACAGATAAGGGCTCTCTTCCCGAGAAATATTAAGTTTCTTTGGAGCCAGAACCCTTATAAATATGATCCTACGAAATCGCTCTATGAACTACATGCTATAAAGATCACAACACGCGACGGCAGACCGCCTCTCGACGGTGATGTTATTACCTCGGCAAGGACTTCTACCGGTGTCACTGGTGGTGAGGTTAAGGTTGATATGACAATGAACTCGGAGGGTGCAAAGACATGGGCAAGGATGACCCGTGAGAATATTGGCCGCTGTATAGCTGTTGTTCTTGATGGTTATGTGAGATCATATCCAAGGGTACAGAATGAGATTACCGGAGGTAGCACTGAGATAACAGGTGACTTCACCATTGAAGAGGCAGACGACCTTGCAAACATCCTCAAGTCAGGTAAGCTTCCCGCTCCTGCAAGGATAATATCCGATACTGTAGTAGGGCCTACTCTTGGTAAGGAAGCGATTCATTCAGGTTTTGTATCATTCCTTATAGCCTTTATTCTTGTTCTTGCATTCATGATATTCTATTACAGCCGGAGTGCCGGTTTAATTGCCAATATAGCTCTTGTTGCCAACGTCTTCCTGTTGTTTGGTGTCCTGGCGTCGCTGAACGCGGTACTGACGCTTCCCGGTATAGCGGGTATCGTACTGACAATGGGTATGGCCGTGGATGCTAACGTACTTATTTTCGAGCGTATCAGGGAGGAACTGCGAGCGGGGAAAGGCGTCAAGCTGGCTGTGGCTGACGGGTATAAGCACGCTTATTCTGCTATTATCGACTCAAACGTTACAACACTACTGACCGGGGTTGTTCTTTACCTCTTCGGACAGGGCCCGATAAAGGGTTTTGCAACAACACTTGTTATAGGTATTCTTACTTCACTTTTCACCGCTATCTTCATAACAAGACTTATATACGAAGGCTTGCTTAAGAAGAACAGGGAAGTGCATTTCTCAATCAAGCTCACTGCTAACCTCTTCAAGAATACAAAGATTGATTTTATAGGTCTGCGTAAATACTTCTATGTCCTTTCGGGAGTAATCCTTCTGTCAGGGGTGGTCTCTCTCTTTGTAAAAGGACTTAACCCGGGTATCGACTTTACAGGTGGCCGTACATATGTGGTTCGTTTTGATGAACCTGTTACAACAGAGAAGGTTGCCTCACTGCTTACTCCGCAATTTGGTGAACTACCGCAGGTTGTTACATATGGAAATGTTAACCAGGTTAAGATAACAACCAAATACAAGATCAATGAATCAGGGGTAGATGATGAGGTGGAAACAAAACTTTATGACGGACTTAAGAGCATGGTTCCACCTAATACAACCAAGGAAGAATTCCTGAGTAAGTACCGTGTTAGTTCGGAGACAGTGGGACCGGTTGTTGCTGCCGATATTACAATAAATGCTTACTATGCAGTGGGTATAGCTCTTGTCCTTATCTTCTTCTATATATTCCTGCGATTCCGCTACTGGCAGTACGGATTCGGCGCTGTAATGTCACTGTTCCACGATGTGCTGCTTGTTCTGGGGGTTTACTCAATCTTCTGGGGTATTATGCCGTTTTCTATGGAGATAGACCAGGCCTTTATAGCGGCAATACTTACTGTGGTGGGGTTCTCGGTGAACGATACAGTGATAGTCTTCGACAGGCTCAGGGAATATATCCCCTTGTACAGAAAAAGGCCTATGAAAGAGGTACTTAATATGGCTATCAATTCAACACTCAGTCGAACAATCAACACAACTCTTACAGTTATACTGACTATCGTGGCTATGTTTATCTTTGGAGGAGCTGTGATACGTGGGTTTATGTTCGCACTGCTCGTTGGTATCGGTACAGGTGTATACTCATCGGTATTCGTGGCAACTGCACTGATGTACGATACTTCACATAAAGGAAATGCTGATGAGGACCCAAGAAAAAAGAAGAAGACAAAAAGCTGATTTATAGGTTTGTATTAAAGTAATAAAGAACGCTGCCTCATACGTTTGTATTAACTGCTGAGACAGCGTTCTTGTTTTTATATCCTCACCTTTCAGCAAAACAGAGCCGGTAAGTATTATACCTGTATATCATGATATTGTTAACTCCGGTTTTCCGACTTGCCGGTACCTCCGAATTAGTCTTAAATTTTTCTTAACTTTTTAAAAAGCTCCTGTTTTATGAGTTTTAAAATAATGGGAATATAATTAAACTTGTTAACTTTGTAAACATTAACGGAGGAACATAAAATAGGATTTTTATGAGCGGTCAGGAAATATTTATTATCATAATAGTTGCCCTCCTTCTGTTCGGTGCAGAAAAACTTCCCGAAATAGCAAAAGGCCTGGGTAAGGGTATGCGTGACTTCAAAAAGGCAACTGATGACATACGGAGGGAGCTTGAGACCAGTACCCAGGATATTCGCAAAGATCTTAATGATGTTACCAGCTCTATAAAGGATGAT
>DATFLA010000361.1:0-10312 GCA_035268305.1 Bacteroidales bacterium
TGTCGGGCCAAACCAGTCCGTTAATGCAAAAATTACCGTCGCTTGGAATACCCATATCACCGAAGTCACCTCCATAGGCCCAGTATTTCTCACCCGATGCACTTTTAGTCAGCAGCCCCTGGTCCACCCAATCCCAAATAAAACCACCCTGTAGTTTAGGATATTTTTCTATCACATCCCAGTAATCCTGCAGGTTTCCGGTTGAGTTACCCATTGCATGTGCGTATTCAACCATTATCATAGGCCGGTCATTTGCCGGATTCCTGGCATATGATTCAATTGCCTGGATAGGTGCGTACATGTCGCACCATATGTCTGTATGACGCTCGGGTGCATTTGTGCTCTTCTCAGCTCTCTCATACTGGACAGGACGTGTTACATCTCTGTGTTTCATCCATTTATATCCATTAAGAAAGTTATGACCATCGCCAGCCTCATTACCCATAGACCATATGATCACGGAAGGGTGATTCTTGTCTCTTTCCAGCATACGCTGCATCCTGTCTAGATGTGCTGCTGCCCATTCCGGTTTGTCTGCCAGTGTCACATCCTTGTCATAACCCATGCCGTGCGATTCAATATCAGCTTCATCCACAAGGTAAATACCATATTTATCGCACATCTCATACCAAAACTCCTGCTGAGGATAGTGTGAAGTTCTGACGGCATTGATATTATGGCTTTTCATCATCCTGATATCCTTCATCACAGTAGCCCTGTCAATTACATGTCCTGTAACATCGTTATGTTCATGGAGGTTAACTCCTTTAATATAGACGGGCACACCATTAACAAGAAGCTGCGAATTGACTATCTCTACTTTCCGGAATCCTGTTTTGGAACTCACACTTTCCAGGGTATTACCATCTTTATCCCTGAGCGTCAGTACAAGTGAATAGAGATTGGGTTTTTCAGCAGACCATTTTTTTATTCCTGGCAGACTACCTGTAAATGTTGTTTCTCCCTGCCCTTTATCGAGAGCAATATTTTTTGTTTCACCAAAAACCTTTTTATCGCCGTCAAAAAGTGAGGCATCCACAGCATAAACACCAGTAATTCCGTCGGCATTTCTCAGCTCTGCATCCACTTTCAGCAGTCCGTCGGCATAATTGTTAACAAGATCGCCAACCGCAAAAAAATCCCTGATATATGTCTTGGGCCTGGCCTGAAGAAAAACACTTCTCTGTATCCCGCTGAGACGCCAGAAATCCTGATCTTCGAGGTAGCTTCCGTCGCTCCACCTGTATACTTCAACAGATAATGAATTCTTGCCGTTTTTTAAATATTTCGTGATATCAAACTCAGCCGGCATTTTACTATCCTGGCTGTAGCCGACAAGTTCACTGTTTATCCAAACATAAAAAGCTGAGCTGACAGCACCGAACTGTAGGAATATCTCTTTCCCTTTCCAGTCTGAAGGAACTTTAAAATACCTCTTATACGATCCCACGGGATTCCAGTCGTGAGGGACGAAAGGCGGATTTTTCTCAAAAGAATATTCTGAATCTTCAGTCACGGGTGCCTTCAGATTCTTTATCTGTGGATTGGAAGTCACCTCAACATTTTTTGCATTACCCGAATTATAGATATCCTCGTAAGCCCAGAAGGGATATACAATATTGGTATAGATTGGAACATCATAACCTTCCATTTGCCAGTTGGAGGGCACAGGGGTGTCTTTCCAGTCGCGAGTATCATAATCATCCTTGAAGAACCAGAAAGGTCGCTGGTCGGGTGTCCTGGACCAGTAGAACTTCCAGGTGCCATCGAGTGAAAGGTAATCAGGTGAATTGTTGTCGGTTCCGTTAAGTGCACTCTTTTCATCAGGGAAACTGATAAAGGTGGAGTGCGGAGCTTCACGATTCTGATTGAACATTTCAGGATTTTCCCAGTCGCGCGGACTTTTCTCGGTGAAAGGGACACCCTCGTATTTGCTGTATTTCTTACATGCCGTAAATGACAATGCTGCCATAAGGATACAAATAGATATTCGCTTCATAATATTTGGGTTTTTGCAATTATAAAGTTAAGAAAAATTGAAATTCGGACCCTCGTCCCATACTTTTTATAAAAATTTGTTATTCAAATAATTAAAGTCGTTCATTCATTAAATTATCCCTGGTTTAGTCCTTCTGCATCGCCCGGGTAATTGATGTTTGTAAATGGTTTTCCTGCAACATCAGAGGGCAACAGGTCAAAATAGCCCACATTAACTTTATCGAGGAAATTCCTTACAGCATAACTCTTTTGGGTTTCAATAAATTCCTCAAGCTCTTCAAGAATGCTTTTGTTATATATAGCATGAAGAGGTTCAATATTACTGCCGTAATGTGGAATAAGTACATCGCAGGAGTTTTTTTTGAAATAATCCGTTTGCCTTAGTATCAGTTTAGGGTCGAGGAACGGCATATCTCCTGCAAAAACAAAACATGCATTACATCCTGATGCCTTCAATGCAGCATGAATACCTCCAAGGGGGCCTATATTCCTGTAATGATCTCCAACCACAAAATAATTATCAAGTTCCTCAAAGGCTTCCGGGGTATTTGTAACTACTATTATATTTGTAAAAATCTCATCGAGTGTAGCTGTTATCCTGGAAATAATTGTTTTACCACCGATAACCACGTTAGACTTAATAAGACCGTTAAAACGCCTGTTAGCACCTCCGGCCAGCACCACACCTGATATATCTTTTATCATCAGAACAGTCCGCTTATTACTCCATTATCATCAACATCAATATTTTCTGCAGAAGGCCTGGCCGGCAAACCCGGCATCCTCATAATTGTTCCTGCAATGGGTACAATAAAGCCTGCACCCGACGACAGTTCCACCTCCCTGATCTTTACTGTGAAGCCATGCGGACGTCCTTTTCTGGATTGGTCGTCAGATAAGGATTTCTGTGTCTTGGCAATACATACTGCAAGATTTCCCAGTCCCAGGCTCTCAATCCTTTCCAGGTGTTTTTTTGCCTGCACAGTGTATTCCACGTGATCGGCTCCATACATCCTTTTACAGATTGTTTCAATCTTATCTTCAAATGACCAGTCGAGATCATAAAGAGGTCTGAAACAATCGTCACATGCCTCAGATGCATCCAGTACTTTCTCAGCAAGACCGATGGCGCCTTTACCTCCTTGAGCCCATGATTCATTAACAGCCACGGCGACACCTTTTTCCTCACAGTATTTAACAAGAAGATCAAGTTCCTCATCTGTATCCGAATCAAAACGGTTAACAGCCACCACAGGGCTGAATCCGTACATATTCATATTTTCAATATGTTTATCCAGATTTCCAAAACCTTTTTTAAGAGCTTCGGTATCTTTGTCATATAATGAGGATAGTTTTGCCCCGCCGTGATATTTCAACGCTCTTACTGTTGCCACTATTACGACAGCGCTTGTTTTCAGGTTTCCGAAACGTGCTTTTATATTAAAAAATTTCTCAGCTCCCAACTCGCTTGCAAAGCCAGCTTCTGTAACAACGATGTCGCTAAGTGACATTCCTGTTTTTGTAGCAATTATGGAATTTGTCCCCTGGGCAATATTTGCAAAAGGGCCACCATGAATAATAGCAGGGGTCCCCTCAAGAGTCTGAACAAGATTAGGCTTTATTGCATCGCGCAGTAGAGCTGCCATTGCACCCTGAGCCTTAAGGTGGCGTGCAAACACTGGCTTATTGTCATAAGTATACCCCACAAAGATATTACCGAGTCTTTCTTTAAGATCGGCTATATTACCGGCCAGGCACAGAATTGCCATAACCTCCGATGCGGCTGTAATATTAAAACCCGATTGTCTTGGAACTCCTTCTTTTCTACCTCCCAGTCCTATCACTATATCGCGTAACGACCTTTCGTTCATGTCCATAACGCGCTTCAGCTCGATTGTTCTCGGGTCTATTCCCAGATTGCCATCACCCAGCTGAATATTATTATCAATGAGTGCTGAAAGAAGGTTGTGGGCCTTTTCCACTGCCGACAGGTCGCCGGTAAAATGAAGGTTAATATCCTCCATCGGGATTACCTGGGAATAACCTCCTCCTGCCGCTCCTCCCTTTATTCCGAAAACAGGACCCAGTGAAGGCTCACGTAAAACAACAGTTGTCTTTTTCCCAAGGAGGTTTAGTCCCTGTGCCAGTCCGATCGAAGTAGTTGTTTTACCCTCTCCTGCCGGTGTGGGAGTAATAGCTGTGACAAGTACAAGCTTTGATCTTTTTACACGTTCCTCATCGATGAAATGAAGAGGTATCTTCGCTTTATACCTGCCATACATTTCAAGTTCATCTTCCGGAATCCCAAGAATTCCTGCAATTTCAGAAATATGTCTTATGCCTGCTTCCTGAGCTATCTCGATATCCTTTTTCATACATTTAATAAGTTATCACCGGCAATTATTGACCGTTTGTATATGTTTGTTTTTTTTATAGAAGCATTGTATCCGATTAAACAACCTTATTATTATAAGCCTCTTAAAATCTCAATTACATAATTTTTCGTATATTGAAACATTAACAATTCAGGCAGTAACAAAAATAAAAAATTAATGCCGGGTTCATTTCTCATTTGAAAAAAACATAAAACTATAATCATGGACAAAAAGATCACCACCCTTTATGAGGAGTACAAAAAGGGCCAATATTCGCGCCGCGATTTTATCTCAAAACTGGCTTTGGTGGCAGGCAGTACAGCTGCAGCTATGGCTTTGCTCCCTGTTCTTGAGGATAACAGTCTGAGTGCCGCTCCTGCAAACCAGGAGTATTCCGGCCTCATGACTGAATTTATAAATTATCCGGGTGCTACAGGCCAGGTAAGAGCATATCTTGCTCATCCGGCTGAAGAGAAGAAATTCCCCGCTGTTCTTGTGATACATGAGATTTGGGGACTGAATGATCATATCCTTGATGTAACAAGGCGATTTGCCAGGGAAGGATTTCTTGCTATGGCTCCTGATGCCTTATCGCCTGAAGGAGGCACACCGCAAAATGACCAGCAGAAAGCGGTCTCCCTGATGAGGAGTCTCAACCAGGGTCAGACAGTAAAGAATTTTGTTGCAGCTGTTGAGTTTTTAAAGACCAATCCGCTTTCAACCGGTAAAGTAGGATGTACCGGATTTTGCTGGGGAGGGGGAATGACAAACCAGGTGGCAGTTAACTGTCCTGATCTTGATGCTGCAGTTCCTTATTACGGGATGCAGCCTTCCGCAGAGGATGTTGAGAAGATAAAAGCACCCATAATGGCTCATTACGGAGCTACCGATGAGAGAATAGATGCGGGCATCCCTGCTTTTGAAGAAGCCCTTAAGAAATATCACAAGGAATATAAGATATATATCTACGAAGGTGCCGGCCATGCCTTTAACAACGACACAAGCAAGGAAAGGTATAACGAAAAAGCTGCTAAGCTGGCCTGGAAGAGGACAATAGATTTCTTCAAAGAAAAACTGGAATGACAATAAGTCAGACCTGGTTACTTTTCCAGAGCTGTGCTACAGCATTCACGAAGGGCCTGCTATGATTAAAAAATTGCCTGTAACCGGCACATAGGTAGTTCAACCCCGGCTCACCGTCAGGTGTTCTGATAAAACGGTTTCGCGGACATTCCCCATTGCACATGGTGAGGACTTCGCATTTCCTGCAATAAGCAGGGATAGAAGAATACTTAGCAACGCCAAAGTCTTCCTGCTCTTTACTGTCGAGGAGAGAGGTCAGTGTATTCTCTGCTATATTGCCGAGTAAATGATCTTTGTCGACATAATGGTCGCATGAATAGAGGTCACCTGAATGTTCAAGGGCAGGAACTCCTCCGCATTCCTTTTTAAAGATACACAGGGTATGTTCCTGGTTAAAAGCCGTTCTTGCTGCTTCCTCAAAGATCTGAACCTTAATTTTGCCAATATCACCGGTAACCCACTCATCAAATATGGTAGTCAGGAAAATACCAAAATCCCCCGGATTAACAGATGAGTCGGTAACTCCTTCAGGCTTACCAGCGTCGCGGATTACAAGAGGGAGGAAAGTCATATATCCGGCACCCAGCAACTTAAAATAGCGATACACTTCAAGGGGATGGCTGGCATTATGTGAACTCACAACACACAATATCTCCGGATGCAAACCATATTTAACAAGGAGCTTATATCCCCTGATAACTTTTTCATGCGACGGCTGTCCGCCGGCTGTAAGACGATAATGGTTATGCATTGACGCGGGGCCGTCAATACTGATACCAATATAAAAATTGTTATCAGCCAGGAATTTGCACCATATATCATCAAGCAAGATTCCGTTAGTCTGAAGTCCGTTGAAATATGATATATGATCAGGCTTGTGTTTTTCCTGGAAATAAATCACTTTTCTGAAGAAACCGAGCCCTGCTATAAGAGGTTCGCCGCCATGCCATGAAAAATACACATCACTTTTTCCGGCCGCCTCAAAGTGTTGTACTATATATCTTTCGAGCAATTCATCTGATAAAAGAAAATCTTTCTGCCCGGTAAATAGATCCTTTTTGCCAAGGTAGTAACAATAGCTGCAAGCCATATTACAAACCGGTCCGACAGGCTTGACAAATATCTGAAAATCCCTCTCTTTTCCCTTCATACCCTCTTTTTTATACGGCAGGTTCTTCCCACTGAATAAGGCTGGCTTCCGATGAACCCTCATGATTCATCCTTATCCTCCAGTCAACCGGATAGTAATTATTCAACCTGTTGCCGATGTTCTTGACGAAACCAAGGTTAATATCCCTGTAAGTAAGCAAATTCCATCCCTTTTCCGGTACAGTGACAGTAAAATTATCTCTTCCAAGATATGCAAGAGCTGTATTGTAACCGGTCTCTGCGGAAGGAAAAACATTTTTCCTCAGAGCCTGCGACAGGGCAAGCTCATGAGCCGGAATATAATCATCCTTTCTTAAAGCAGCTAACCTGGTACCCGGTCTAATAACCTTAAGGTTACTGAAAAGCAATGCATACTCATTGGTGCTGCATGGAAGCCCGTAGAGTTCATCTCCCTTTTTCAATATATTACTACCGCTATAGTTGGTCCATTTTTCCATTGTATCAATATCTTTTTTCCCCGGCCTGTATTCGGGCCTCAGCCTCGGAAATCGCTCTGTATTACTTTCCTTTTCATGTTTACGTACTACAGAAATAAAAAAACCTTCTCCTTTTATTTTTCCAGGATGGAAACCATAACCGTATATACCCTTGTAAGTGATTTCGGCGATACCTTCAAATCTATTGATATTTAGTCTGAGGCTTTCAATATTATGGTTACCTGCAAGCCATTTAATGTTTTCTTCATTTTCCGCGGGGTTAAAAGTACAGGTACTGTAAATAAGTATTCCATTTTCCTTAAGTGCAGGCCACACATCCATTAATATACGCTTCTGTCTTTCGGAACAAAGTGCTGCATTTTCCTGCGACCATTCCTTTATTGCAACCGGGTTCCTGAACATACCTTCTCCTGAGCAGGGAGCATCAGCAACAACAATATCAAAATATCCTGGCATCCTGGCAAATACCGATGGATCATTCTGGGTAACGATTGTATTAATGGCACCCCATCTTGTAATAGTTTCTGATAAAATTGCCGCACGCGCCCTTATTACCTCATTTGCCACAAGAAGACTGCCTCTGCCCGCCATCTCAGATATAAGGGTGCTCTTACCTCCCGGAGCCCCGCAAAGATCAAGTATACGTAATCCTACACGGCCTTCCGTTGCCTTTATGTATGCCTGCTTTAAAAACATACCGGAAGCTTCCTGCGGATAATAGCATCCTGAATGAAATAGAGGATCCAGGGTATAAACAGGCCTGTAAGGCAGGTAATAACCAGTTTCACACCACGATACAGGAGATGAAACAGCAGGCTTTGCGGACCATTTCCCCGGATTAATCCTTATACTGACAGGAGAGGATTGTTCCAGGGAACTTAACAGCTCACCACTGTCGATGTAACTCTGCAATCTCAGTCTTTTTCTGAATGACTCCGGAAACATAATAACCCTGTTGACACTGTTTAATTTTATCTGTCCCGCAATTCAGGCTGCGGGATTATATCTGATTCAATACAGATTCAGCCTTTACTATTCATCATCCTCTTCTTTCCTTAAGGTATTACCATTGCGCTTTCTCCAAAGGAAGAATACAGGGATACCAAGGATCACTATGCCCAGCCCCGGGAAGGTATAATCGGGTTTATAGATCAGAAGGATCACCATAATCGTCACAATAAGCAAAATATAGATAGCGGGAATAACAGGATAACCGAAAGCTTTATAGGGTCGGGGCATATCAGGTCTTTTAACCCTCAGGACAAATATTGCCAGTATTGTAAGGGTGAAGAAGATCAGAACGGCAAATATCACATAATCAAGCAGGTTTCCGTAAGTACCCGAAAGACACAGCAGTGTTGCCCAGATACCCTGTATCACAATGGCAAAGCCGGGTACGCCCTTACTGTTTAGCTCACCGATCTTTCTAAAGAAGAGCCCGTCCTTAGCCATTGCATAGTAAACCCTGGGAGCAGCCATTATAAGACCGTGGTTACATCCGAATGTACTTATCATTATGAAGACTGCCATAATAATAGCAGCATAATCACCAAATACCACACTCATGGCTGATGTAGCAACCCTGTCGCCTGTGGCATATTGAATGCCCCTGCTCAGGACATCAGCTCCGCCCGGCGTACCTGAAAGCGGAAGTATCCTGATATAGACATAATTGGTTAGCAGGTAAATAACAGACACTATAAGAGTACCAAAGAAAAGGCTCAGAGGGACATTCCGTTTAGGATTGACAACCTCTCCCGACAGGTAAGTGACACTGTACCATGCATCCGACGAAAACAAAGATCCGACGAGTGCAGTACCGATTGCAGCTACAAGGGCAAAACCGGAAAGCGGTATTATAGTGTTTCCCGGTCCCGCCCTGCCGGCATTCCAGAATACCTCTTTGTTTATCTCCCACGAATGAAGGTTCTTTGTGGCAAAAATGCCTATAAGTACAAAGCCCACAAGCGCTATTACTTTTGTGGAGGAGAAAAAATTCTGTACCGTCTTGCCAGTTACAATACCACGGGTATTGAGCCAGGTCAGAAAAGCTATCATGGCAATAGCCACAATCATAGTGCTTTTAACCTTTAAGGGTCCGGCTTCAAAAAGAATATTATTTTCTGATATCCATGGAAAAATGACACCGGAAAACTTGGCAAAAGCCACGGCAACGGCGGCAATAGTACCACATTCTATTACCAGGAAGGTAGTCCATCCGAACAGGAATCCTATCAGGGGGTGATATGCTTCTTTAAGGTAAACATACTGTCCGCCCACATGAGGCATCATAGCAGCCAGTTCACCATAACTTAAAGCTCCTATGATAGTGAGTATCCCTGTAATAAGCCACACGACAAGCAGCCATCCGGGAGCACCGACATTCCTTGCGATATCGGCACTTACTATAAAAATTCCGGATCCAATCATTGCCCCTGATACTATTGATATTCCATCGAAGAGATTTACACGTTTCTGTAAGTTATGGGTTTCAGTATGCATCTTAATATTATGTTTTTCCGGTTATTACAATAATCAGGTCCGGGTATCACCAGAGCCAGGTCATATCTGAATAACAGGTATACCGGCTTCTGTTGTTTTTCAATTTAAATATATTAACAAAAATTCACAGGAGCGAGGATTAACACTTTTTAATACCATTAATCAGTATTTTTCAGTTCCCTTTCATGAAAGATGATGCTTGTGAGACACAACAAATAAGGTCAGGGCAAATGGACTTAAAAAATATACTGACAAATTTTCTATGATGAGTTCCCGGAAAAAGTTAAATTTGTTTATCTCCCCCGCAGAGAAATTTAAAACAAAATTTATATAAATTTTCTAAGCTTATAACAAATGAAAAAATCACTTCTATTAATTACAGGCATATTCCTGTTTGCAGGGATATCAGCCCAAAAATTCGATCACGTAGCACCTACACCTCCCATGGGGTGGAACAGCTGGAATAAGTACGCATGTGATGTAAGCGAGACCCTGATAATGGGTATGGCAGATGCTATGGTTAATTCCGGCATGAAAGATGCAGGTTACCAGTACATTGTAATTGACGATTGCTGGCAGGTTGCACGCGATGAGAATGGTGAGATTGTGGTAGATAAGGACAGGTTTCCTCATGGTATGAAATTCGTTGCAGACTATGTACATTCAAAAGGGCTTAAATTCGGTATTTATTCCTGTGCAGGAAAATTCACATGCCAGGGCAGACCCGGCGGACTGGGACATGAGTAC
>DATFLA010000362.1:0-7714 GCA_035268305.1 Bacteroidales bacterium
ACATAAGGTGGAACTTAGTATGCCTAAATTTAAATATTCCTGTAAGCGACAGCTGAATAAAGATCTTGTTAATCTTGGCATGGGGCTGGCTTTTTCCGACATGGCAACATTCAATAATATCAGCGATCAGGGACTATGTATAGACGCAGTTATACATCAATCATTTATTGAAACCAATGAGCAAGGTACCGAAGCGGCTGCTGCGACAGTTGTTGAAATAGGTTTTACCTCTGCCGGCCCTGATGTTCAGCCGTCAGTATGGAAAGTTGATATAAACAGGCCGTTCCTGTATTGTATTCATGAGACTTCCACAGGAACAATATTGTTTATGGGTAAGGTCGATGATCCCGCTCTTGAATAAAGTTGTTTAATCATGACGGTTAACAATTTAATCTGACACAACTGCCTTATAAGCAAAATTATTATATTAAAGTACGGGTAATCCTGTAAAATTATCTAGCTTTATAATACAAGCTTTTGTTAACTACAGCATGACCTGGTATAATCAAGTGGTGCAGTTATTCCTTGTAACATTTCCGACTTGCAGTTTATAGGAAGCACCGGAGAAAAGGAATTGGCTCATTACTGCTTGGGGAAGCGCTGAAAAGCAAGCTCTTTGATTCAGTTAAAGCTATAAACACTGAAATCAGCTGCTTTTCAATTAAAGGATTCCTGGGATCGTGCAATATAAATCTGAAGGGAAAGCTATTTGAGCTGACAAAAAAATCATAATTATAAACAGCTTCGTGTTTTTTTTCATTGGAAAACAATAAATTTGAGTTTAGTACATTTTAAGTTATTAATCCATAACAACATTAATTATGAGGAGATCAGATTCTTACTATATGAAAAATAACATGGCTGCCGGGTTATTTATATTATTAATGATTGTTACTTTTTCTCCTTCTCTTAAGGGGCAGTCGGTCACAGACTTTTCGGGAGAATGGATACAGGATAATTCAAGGAGCGATGCCTATTACAAGGACCATAATATAAGAGTAACAATTACACAATCGCCAGAGAAGATAGCCATTAAAACGACTTTTATCGATAAAAACGGAAGGGAGTCATCTGCCCGGGAATCCTTTAATCTCGACGGCAAAGAGGTCAAAAAAGAAGAATACGGCGGTGTGAATGCAACATCTGCTTCATGGTCGGCTGACGGTAAGATACTGACTACCAAAACAACAAGAACAGTCAAATCGGAAGTCTACGGAAGCACTACTTCCTACTCCTTGTCGGATGACGGACATACTTTAACTATCCTTACCGTGGATATCAATCCGGGACAACCATCTTTAAAGCAGGTTCTGGAAAAGAAGGAATAGTTAATGTGTCTTGCGGTCTTGTGGTTTTGATCCGCCGGGTCCTTTATTATCTGCCTGCCCTGTACACCGTAATCCCTGTTACCGGTATTCCCTTATCCGTTATACCTTCGGCTTTTATAATTATTGACCCCGGGTTATCGGAATTATAAAAGACAATAGTCGTGTCCTTATTTTCTTTCAGGGTAATGTCTGGATCCCAGAATAATGTATTCCGGAGATCAGGTTTATAATCAGATTCAAGTGTTGTGTGGTGTTTCGGTGAATAGAAGATCCGGGGTGCGTCAAACCCTTTTATAATGGTATTTACGGAATACATTGTGGTGTTATTACTGTAAAAGTAATCCTGCCTGAGGATGATTGAAACAGTACCATCACAGGGGACAAGAGCACTATCAACCATAATAAACCTTCTGTAGAGGGGCCTGCTGCTCGCATCAATTCTCTCAATATAGCTTGCCGGTAAAGCTTCAACAAAAGTTTTATCAACTTCAACTCCGTCAACCATGTATATCGGAAATTTTATATGACGTGGCACGTCAGGCCAATACGGTGGATAGATAATGAATTTTGCCTTAATTAGTTTTAATGCATCTGAATATACTTTTCTGTCGATATCACTTAAAACCACTTCTCTGTCGGGGAACATGGTGCCAAGAGCTTTCAGACTTCTGTCCCGGGGAGATCCAAGGGTATCAACTTTCCTGGCAGTGATCATTACTTCTCCCGGTTTGATAGTGTCAGAAAGCTTGTATCTTTTCTGTACAGAATGTATGTAGTCTGATTGTTGAACGAATTTTCGTATTTTTTTCCCCTGAGTTTCTTGTTTGTAGCTGGAGCCGGAAGTAGCATTTAAACTGACTGATTTTCTTATGTAATTATCCTGTAAAAGGGGCAGGTCAAGCAGTGGATAGTTATATTTAACAGAATCCATTATCAGCCATCCCCGGAACTTATCCTTGTCGCCAGTAATACTGGCTACCAGTCTTACCTTACCTGTAACATCAATATCGTTTAAACTAAAACTGCCGTCTGAATCCGTTGGAATATTATTTATAAAGCGTTTGTTCTTATCAAAGAGTCCTATGTTGATAACAGCATTTCTAACAGGTGAATCTGAAAGTTTCTTCCTTGCTTTTCCTGAAATAGTGAAGCCATATTCCGGAGGGTATTCCATGCCACTGTATTTCCACCTGAAGTCCCGCCATCCCTGAGTTAAAAGAAGTATATCGAGATCTTTCAGCCTGTTTTTATTGGAAGGATCGAAATAAAATGCAGGCTCTTCCACTTTGCCTTTGATATCCGATTCGAGCAGGAACCATGAGGCAATATTAGAGGAATATTGGTCCGGTTCATTCATGAAGAGCCCATTGGTGGCGGCAAATGACAAGTCAGCATCCTGAGGGACTTTTGAATCTATGAATAAGGCAAGTTTTACCTTAACAGAATCACGGCAGTTATATTCGCTTCTGTCAGTTTCAATCTTCAGGCTGGCAACATCACCATTATTGATATAGAGCAGCCTCTCACACAAAGGTAAATCGCCTGAACCCCTAAGAGTAAGCATAACTATTCCGTTGGGCAGATCATCGGTGGGCATGAGAAACTGACTGTTCAGCGAGTTCATCCTGAAAGTATATTCTTTAAAGGGATTTCCCCTGGCGGAGATCATAATTGTAAGCTCATGATCTTTAAGAAGAGGAAGGGTTAAGGCATTGGTTCTGAAAATGATTTTCAGTTGTTTATCGAAATTTCCGGCAACATTCATTACTATCCCAGCGCTAAAAGTTTTTGACAACTTATATTTCAATGTATCACCTAGCGGGTTCTGTATCAAAGCATAATAATCCACCCCTGGCAAAGGCTGCAGCATGAAAGTGCCCATTCCCTTGTGAGTACTTTTAAAGCCTGTTATTGAATCTCCTGCTGCCGTAACTATTTCACCTGAAACATCCAGCGACCGGTTATGCTGATCAACGGCTTTAAAAGCAACTATTGAAGGCACGCTGTCAACGAGAGATCCTCCTTCGGGGAAAAAAGTGATATCAGGCCTTGTCACCTTGTAACTTATACTGTCGGAGAAAGTTTTAAGGGCATCAGTGGAGTTTATTATGCTAAAGTCTTTCTTGAAGAAATCTTGCACAGTATAGTTGCGCATGTAGTTTGTATAGGCCCTTAACCTGTATTTCCCTGATGGCAGGTTGGCGGATAAATGGAAATCTCCGTGTCCCAGACCTTTATCAAGACGCACAATACGGCTGTCGATTATTTTCCCTTCAGGGGAAATGAGTTCTACGTGGAGGTTCATACTGTGGTCTGTAAGAAACCTGTCGGCAGCGTCCACAAGATAAGCTTTGAGCCAGATATCATCGCCGGGGAAATAATCATCCCTGTCAGTGTGAAGATAGACCTTTTCAATGAAAAAAATCGAATCATTAGCTGACTGAGGGTCAGGATATAAGTTGCTTGCTGATGATAAAAGACAAAAAAGTAAAAGTCCGGCAAAAGTGGTACAGATGAGTTTCATATCAGAGAAGGTAATAATTGTAAATCAAAAAGCAAAAATTATGCCATAGTATTTAACGGTTCGTCCGGCCTTGTCGAAGCGTAGTGCAGATCCTGACCATTGCATCAGAGTGGTCGTGCTTTGTCAGCCGCAGCTTTCTTTGACCTCCGTAGTATTTATGCAGGAGACAGCGAATGCCGGTGGTCGTTTTTTGAGACTCCCCTGTCCGGAATCCGGAAGACGAACAGGTATCAACAATATAAACTTTCGGGTTATTCATATTCAGCCACTTTGTGGCTTAACTAATACGCAACTCTGTGTTCATGATAGCTATCGGGGCCTGAGTACACTCTGAGTAAACCAGTGTAACCCTGGAACCTGTCATTATTAATCAGTGTTTTATCAGGGAGAGGAAACTTGGATGGTAAAACAGCTGAAAAAAAATTCTATAAAAAATTCTTCCCGAGATAATCTTCAAATTTCTCTTTATATTTATCTCCTACCGGAACATAAACCTTTCCGAATACTATCCTGCCCCTGTCAATGGTATCCACCATCTGCAGATTCACAATGAAGGAACGGTGAACTCTCATAAATTTTCCGGCAGGTAACCTGGTCTCGATAACCTTTAGCGTGACTTGCGACTGGATGGGTTCCGGTGAAGAAACAGCATAGATCCTGACGTAATCATTATACCCTTCTATGTACTGAATGTCGTTGAAATTTATCCTTTTAATCTTGTAGCTCGATTTCAGATACAGGAATTCATTGTTTGACCCGATATGCCCATAGGATATATTTTCAAGATTGATAAGCTTCTCTGCCCGTCTTATAGCCCTGATAAAATCCTTGTAGCTGAAGGGTTTGACGAGATAGTCAACAGCCTCCAGTCTGAAACCTTCAATTGCGTAGTTCTTATATGCCGTGGTGAAGATAACTTTTGGTCCGCCCTCCATCTGTCTTGTGAATTCGATACCGTTAAGATCAGGCATCTGGATATCAAGGAGTACAATATCTGCTACGTTCTCTTTAAGGAAAGCGGCGGCTTTAACCGGGTTTGTAAATTTCCCGAGGAGCGAAAGTTCCGGCGTTTCCTCAATGTACCCTGTAATCAGCCGCAGAGCCAGTGGTTCGTCATCTATCGCAATAACTGTCATCATTATGTAATCTCTATTCTTAAAAGTACCTCAAAGGTGCTTTCGGTTTTATTTATTTGCAGTACATGCCTGCCCGGGAAAAGCAGATCAAGCCGTTTCCGTACATTTTGCAGTCCTATGCCTGATGATCCTGTATCATGCCTGCCCGGGAATCGTGATATGCTGTTAAAGGTCCTGAATACTATTGTGTTATCGGTAGTGGACAAAGATATGTCGATAAATGAATTCTCGCTGTAACTAACGCCATGCTTGAAGGCATTTTCGATGAGCGGGATGAAGAGGAGCGGGGGTATGGTGAAATCCCTGTACTTGCCCTGGAACTTGACTGACAGCTTATAATTCTCTTCAAGCCTAAGTCGCATTAGGTCGATATAATTTTTCATCAACTCTATCTCATTGCTGAGTTTGGTATCGCCATCCTCCGAATCGTAAAGCAGGTATCGCATCATGTTCGACAGCTTAAGTATTGCATCCCGTGAATCCTCGGGACTGATCTTACTGAGCGAATAGATGTTGTTAAGCGTGTTGAAGAAAAAATGCGGACTGACCTGGTTTTTCAGGAATGCAAGCTCGGCATTGAGCCTTGCTCTTTCCATTTCTTCCTGCATCTTTTCAATTTTTGACTGGCGTTCAAGAACACTGATTCCCAGAGAAAGGAAGACCATGAAGAATGAAGCCGTTGTATAACCCACAAGATGTGCTCGAGGAATGGCTATAAAGAACCCGGGTCTTATCGGAGGAAGACGCCGCGGTCTCATTACCTGCGTCTGTTCAGACGGGCTCTCAAATTGTTCGGGAGCGGTTTTGCTGATAAAGTCGTTGACCTGTCTGTTGGCGGTGTCGGAAATGAAATAGAAGCAAAAGACAAGGGTCAGTGCGGAAATATAGTAGAGATACCTTTTCTTCCTTAGAAAGAGTCCGGGGACAAGAAATAGGTAATTAATATAAAAAATAACTGCATTGACGGCCATGAAGGTGTAATAGGACAGGAGGAAACTGTTGCCCATCCGGAACCTTTTTGCGGAATAGACCGGCACAACCAGGATTACAACCCACACAAGGATGTGAATGATGATCCTGGTCGTTTTTGCCTTCGTGACCTCCCTCATAATGATTTAAATACCGTGATACGCTACAAAATTAACTTTTAACAGCTAAAAAGTATTAAAAAGACATGTTATTCAACTCCCGGTGATTGCCATCATTCATTCTGAGCTCAGGCTGTCTGCCGGGTTGGCAAGTGCAGCTTTAACAGCCTGGTAACTTATTGTTGCCAGGGCAATGACCAGTGCAACTGCCCAGCTTGCTACGAATATCCACCCGCTGATATTTACATGGTAGGCAAAATCCTGAAGCCAGTTGTTCATGTAATACCAGGCTATTGGTGCTGCAATTACAAAAGCTATGACAATAAGCAAAATAAATTCCTTTGAAAACAAAAAAACAATATTAGCTACGCTTGCACCATGCACTTTGCGGATACCGACCTCTTTGGTTTTCCGGGCAGCCGTGAACAAAGCCAGTCCGTACAGACCAAGACAGCTAAGAAAGATGGCTATTGCAGCAAATATTTTATATAGCAGAGCCAGCTGGCTCTGCTGTTTATAAAAATCTCTTATTTTATCATCAAGAAACTGGTATTCATAAACATAGTCGGGCAGGGTCTGCTCCCAGATCTTTTTAACAGACTGCAAAGTAGATGAAAGACCGGCTGTTGCAAGCTTTACTCCAGCCTGGCTGTACATTGTATTATTCGTGGTAATAAGCAAAGGTGCTATATTATTGCGAAAAGATCTGTCATAAAAATCTTTCAGCACCCCTACAACAGGACATTTTATCCGGCCGCCCCATATACTTATTTCCTTGTTCATTATTTTCTCAGGATCAGTTATTCCCAGGTTATGCATCAGCGACTCATTCACCAGGAATTCACGGGTCATACGCGAGGGCCTCAGATTCCTTCCGGCTATAATCTGTAATTTGTAAGCCGGTACATACTGATCATCGGCGAACTTTGTAATCACTTTGAAATCAGCTTCTTTTACCGCATGGTCAAATGTGAATGTGCTCCACATGTCAGTGTTGTCCTCAGCCGGGGTATTGGAACTGAAGGTTACTGCTTTAACTCCGTTAAGTGACAGCAGTTGCTGCTTAAGGTAATCCTGCCTTCTGAACCAGGCAGTGTCAACGCGGAAAGGGATGTTGATAATAGCTTCCTTATCGAAACCCGGAGGCTGATCCATAAAGAAGTTCATCTGCTTTACAATAATTAATGTTCCTGCTATCAGTGCCTGCGCTATGATGAACTGGAACACTACCAGCCCTCTTCTTAACGTAACTCCCTTTGATGTGCCGGCTGTAAGCCTGCTCTTAATAATATCAACCGGATTGAACCGTGACAGCACGATTGCAGGATAAAAACATGCCAGCGTAGTTATAACCACAATGGCAGTAACAAGGAATATAATAATGGAGGGATTTTTTATTAAGTTGATGGAGAGTGATAATTCCAGGAGGCGGTTTACATACGGCAGTACAGGAATTATAATAACAACAGCAAGTATTGCAGCTATTACAACTACTATAAATGATTCAGTGATGAACCGGATCTGCAACTGGGCTTTATTGCTGCCGAGTACTTTCTTTACGCCTGCTTCTTTTGCCCGGTTAACTGCCTGTGCAGTGGAGAGATTGATAAAGTTGACACAGGCAATCAGCAGGATGAA
>DATFLA010000363.1:0-5012 GCA_035268305.1 Bacteroidales bacterium
TCTGCTTGTAGGTCTCTATATAGTCTTCCCTGTGACGTCGCTGTGTACCAGTCACAACATTAAGTCCCAGAGCCTCTGCTTTCTTTCCGGTTGTTATTATGGATCTTATTCCTACCGGATCAACGGCCATAGGCTTCTCCATAAAAACATGCTTATGTTGCGTAACGGCCTCAAGAAAATGGTCCGGACGAAATTTACAGGGAGTGGCAATAATGACAACATCAAGATCAGGTAAGGCTATCAGTTTTTTATAGGCGTCGAAACCGACGAAACAGTTTTCAGCAGGAATAGGAAGATTAAAAGAGGCGAACCTGTCGCGGCAAATATCTATCTTGTCCTGGAAAACATCGGCAAGCCCGATAATTTCAAGATCCGGTCCGGCGCTTATAAAATTAATTGCAGCCCCTGTTCCCCGTGCCCCGGCACCAATAAGACCTGCCCGCAGTTTTTTACCCGGAGGTGCTCCATGTAAAATAGGAGGCAGACCAAGCTCTTTATTATCGGGTATTCTTTTACATGATGACAATATAGATCCGGCACTGGCAATACCGATACCGGCCAGTGCTGTTTTTCCAATGAAATTTCTTCTGTTAATATTCTGCATATTCCTGTTGTTATTATATTATTTATTATTGTCCAAGACTACTGTCGGCTTCACAAACAACCCTGAAGCCCACATCAATACAGTCAGAATACCACCATATGCTCTTGGGCATCTGGGGATCGGTCACCAGCCATGCCTTTGTCTTTGTGTAGTCGCGTGCAGCGCTCCTTACATCCCTGGCATCGCTTTTAAATGATCCGCCCCTGATAACATGTTCACTTCCCCTTACGGGTCCGCGCGGGTTAATAAGATCTGTGGAATCGTTACTGTAAGCTGTAGGAGAATAGTAGTCGAGGCAGAATTCGGCAACATTTCCCGACATATTCTTCAGACCAAACGGATTCGGCTTCATCTCACCGGGCTCCTTGGTTCTTCCGTCGCTGTTCATATCATACACAACCCTCGATGAGATAACGGCTGTATCAGGACGGAATATTTTTCTCAGGAAACCGGTCTCTGAGAATTTCTTAGGCTCGCCGGGGAAGAAATAAGGAGTCTGTGTTCCGCCACGACAAGCATATTCCCATTCTGCCTCTGTAGGCAAACGATATTTCCTGCCTGTGACCTGCGACAGCCACTTACAATATACATTTGCGGCATACCACGACATCGTTATAGCAGGCCTTTTTCCTTTACCCCAGCCCTGGTCGGGAGCGCCCCATGGCGGTGTTGCACCGCTGATAGCATCAACATCCTTTTTCGTAACAACCTGGCCTTCTGTCCTTCCCTGTGAACTGGTAGCCCTGAAAAAAGCCATATATTCATCCCATGTTACCTCTGTCTTTGCAATCCAGAACCGTGAAAGAGTTATTTTCCTTACGGGTCCTTCATCAGGATCACGTAACTGTTCATTGTCGGGACTTCCCATATCAAATGATCCGCCGGGAAGAGCAACCATATCGAATGTTACTGATGATCCTGGTATCTGTTCAGTGAAATTCTCAAACTTTTCCACCTTTGCAGGCTCGGTAAACTCGGCCTGTTTCGTGGAGGAATTAATTCCAAAAGTAGTATCATGAGCATGGAGAAGGTTCTTGTCATAATGCCCTACACCGAGATGGCAGTTAATACAGTTCAGCGGATCCTTGCTTGTTGTATAGAAAAGGTGCGCATTACCTCCGTTTACTGAAAGAGTTACAGGGAAAAGATTCTGATGACATTTCAGGCATCCCTGCTCATAAACATATCCTTTGGCATTATCGAGCGATTTCATTGCCTCCCAGTCAAAACTGGCACTATCCTTGAAATAATACCCGTAAAGGTCTTTCAGACCATGCTTTGCTTTGGCAAAGAGATACCCATGTCCCTCAGGCGGAAGATGGCAATCGACACAGTGTACTATGTTTCCGGTAGGGTTATTATAATGTGTAGACAGTCTCCAGGCAGCATCAGCTTTCGGATGAATGTGGCACGACACGCAGTAACTGTCGGATGAAGTGTATGTAACTACTGCCTTACCCGATTTTAAAATAATGAAAGCAATTATGAGACCCAGAATTATGTACCAGACCTTTGTCTTCCCCTTGACAGAAGCCTGTTTACGACGATTTCTTATATTCATACTATTTTTAAAGAATCTGTTAAAACTCGCTAAAGTTAATTCTTTGTATGACTATAAGGCAAAAAAAATTGAATTTTCTGTGAAAAAAATAACTCAAATAATGTTCAGGTATACCCTCTCCTCCCCGAGACAGATACGAATCGGTTGCTCAAATTACCAACAACTATTTAACCTGCAGGAAAACTATCCTGCTTTATTCAGAATCTCCTTGTATATATGTGACAATAAGGCAGTTTCCCGTTTTTTGCAAAATAGTCCTGCTGAGCTTCTTCCGCCGTGTAAAAAACGGATGCCTCAGCGAGTTCTGTTGCAATCGTCATACCTTTAGACCTCAGAATATTAAGATCTTTCTCTGCCGTTTGTTTTTGCTCTTCGTTCTTATAAAAAATTTCCGATCTGTACTGGTCCCCGTAATCAGGACCCTGGTGACCTACTTCCGTCGGATCATGTATCTCAAGAAAGAGCCTGACAAGATTATCGTACGTCGTTTTTGCCGGATCATAAATAACCTTTACAGCCTCTGCATGCCCTGTGGTTCCTCCTGTCACTTCCCTGTAAGTAGGATCTTTTACATGCCCTCCTGTATAACCTGCTATTGTACAAACAACACCAGGTGCTTTCTCCATCTGGTATTGAACACCCCAGAAACATCCTCCTGCAAATACTGCCGTACCGTATCTTCCCGGAGGAAGGTGTGCAGGTACAAAATCCATTGAAACGGAATTAACACAATAACGCGTGTCTTTTGCCGTCAGATGCTCACCAATAAATACATGGCCCAGGTGAGCACCACAGTTCGCACATTCAATCTCAGTTCTAAATCCATCAGGATCGGGAAAACTGAGAACAGCTCCTTTTATTGCGTCATCAAAACTGGGCCATCCGCAATCGGATTCAAACTTATCTGAAGAGTAATACAAAGCTTCACCACATTTTTTGCATAAATAGGTACCCTTACCTGTAAAATCGGTATATTTCCCAGTAAAGGGAGCTTCGGTACCTTTCTTATTTATTACATAAGATTCTGTCCTGGTAAGATCATTATATGGTAATTTTTCCTGTGAAAAAGATTTTTCGCTGGTACTCATAAAATATAATGTTAATATTAAAAAAACAGCTCTTACCTTCATTTTTAAAAAATAATAAATCTTTATTAAATAACAAAATGAGAACAATAATGTTGCCAGGGATTTAAATAATAAAACAGGGTGATTACCAGTTTAATATTAATGATAGCGCTTTACCCGGAGGAATTTATTTTGATGACCAGGTTGTTATTTGAATGAAAAGTTTATTTTTGTGATTTATAAATTAATAATCAGGGATGAAATGAGCATTAAGATTCATTCCGCAAGACATGTGATCAATTAAATATATATACACATGAAAAAATTTGCTGTTTTACTTATAGTTGCTTTTGTAATGGTGCTTGTGGTCAGTTCATGCAATAAGAAAGAATGCCCGGCATATTCAAAGGCAACTACCGAGCAGGCAGGAAGAAACGTCTGAATTTGAATATGCTCTTTTAATTCCTCCTGGTTTATAAGTTGGCAGATATGATGAAGAAGCTGCTTGTAATGGTATTTTTGCTATTAACGGGTACAGCATGGTTGTATTCACAGGGCGAATTAGATGAGCAGCAAAAGGTATTTTTTCGTAATGAAAGATCTTTTGCCATCCTCCTGAATACAGATGGTATAGGCTTTGGGTACAGGGGTGCCAGGAGAATTGATTTCAGGAATAAAAAGATCTGGGAGATTGATCTTGGCACACTGAGAAATTCCAAGGAATATAAACAGGCTTCCCAGTATATACAGGGAGGATCATTCGTTTTTGGCAAGATGAATTCGGTCATCTTCCTCAGGGGTGGTATAGGCCGTCAGCATGAGATATACAAGAAAGCCGACCTGGGCGGTATTGCCGTAAGGTATTTTTATTCCGCCGGACCGGTCCTGGCAGTTTACAAGCCAATTTATTACCGTGTCGTGTATTATATCTCAAGCACTGAAGCCGAGATCAGAGAGGAAAAATTCGATGTATCAATAGCAGCCTCAAGGGATATCTACAGTAAGGCTCCTTTCACAAAAGGACTGAATGAAATAAAAGTGATGCCAGGGTTGTACGGGAAAGGCGGTTTTAATTTTGAATACAGCAAGGAAGATAAAATCATTCATGCCATTGAAGTAGGTGCCCAGATCAATGCCTTCCCGAAGGAAATACCAATCATGGCTAATACAAACAATAAGGCAGTTTTCTTTTCCCTGTTCGTAAGTTACAGATTTGGTGTTATTCTCGATCCTCTTAATCCGGAATCAAACAAGCTTTCTAATATTTTTAAAAGAAGAAAGAAAATAGATTAATTGATCTATGTCTTTTGCCAATTAAGTGGAAAATATTAATTTTGTATCTTCAATTTATTAACCATTTAAAGATACAGAAATGTCAAAGATTAAAGTTGCGATAAACGGATTTGGCAGAATCGGCCGTAACGTTTTTAAGATTGCTCTTGAAAAGCCGGAGATTGAAATAATAGGTATTAACGATCTTACTGATACCAAAACACTTGCTCATCTTCTCAAGTATGACTCAACACAGGGCAGGTTTGCCGGTGTCTCACATGATGATGAGAATATTATTGTCAACGGGCTTAAGATTAAGGTCACTGCAGAGAAGAATCCTGCAAATATACCATGGAAAGAAAAGCCAGATGTAGTTATTGAATCAACAGGTATTTTCAGATCAAAGGAAAGCCCGAAAGGCGGCTATGGCGATCACCTGAAGAATGGTGCCAAAAAAGTCATTCTTACAGTACCTGCCAAAGATACTATTGATGCAATGATCGTTCTC
>DATFLA010000364.1:0-2087 GCA_035268305.1 Bacteroidales bacterium
TGATGCCGGTGGTTTGTTATCATCTGAAGGAAGCATCAGGGGCAGATATGACGCCTCTCATATTCCGCTCCTGACTATTCATGTTGTGTATGAAAAAGGCACCATTAAGTACCCGGGATTGTCGTTTCCTCTGCATGATATTTTTGGTGATCTGGATATAAAAACGGACCTTATCAGTGACTCCCTGTCATCTGTCAGAATCAATCGGTTTACAGCAAAAACACCCGCTTCTGTTATTACTTCCAGGGGTGTGGTTAATCACCTGTTCAGGGATATCAGCTGTGACCTTACAACAGACGCCGGATTAACCCTTGATGAATTTAACAGCATGATTCCTGACACTATAAAGACTGTAATCAGTGGAAAAGTATCGGGACAGGTACGAACCAAATTTACATTGAGCCAGCTTGAGAAGATGCAGTTCGAGAAGATGAAACTGTCAGGTAAACTGGCTCTGTCGGATTTTAGTGTTAAATATGATAGCCTGTCACTCGAAACCGGAAAGTCGGATGTTGAATTTTCAATGCCCAATAAGAAACCTCAGTCAAATAAAACACAGTTTTTGTTTGCTTCAATAATTTCGGATAATATTGAAGCCGGTAAAACTGAAGGCTATAATGCATTTCTTAAAAAATCATCTATTTACCTTGAAACATCAGATATAAGGGATACGGGCAGGATACCTGATGTACAGTGCAGTTTCAGCATGGATTCAATTTCGGCAGGCATGGACAATATGGCCCTGTCTATACACTCGCCAAGAGGAAAAATGTCGCTGGCTGCCGGAGAAGAAAATGGCGGACAACCACGTATTAGCCTTGTCTATAACAGTGGTGAGCTCAGATCATCAATGGGCGGGAATACCGCTACAGTCAAAAAGATCAGCACCGATCTTGATATTATAAATGATGATACTCAGAAAGATATCTTCCTTCAATGGCTTGTAAAGGGTTATGTCGACATAGACCATGGTTTTATTACTTTGTCGGGTGTTACAAACCCCTTTGATATTCCTTCAATTAAAATGGATTTTGATCCTGAGAATTTCAGAATCAAAGAAAGCCGTATGCTAATAGGCAATTCAGATTTTCATCTTTCGGGGAATATGAATAACGTATTATCCTACTTCAGGGGAGATTCTGTTCTGAGAGGTAAATTTAAATTTGTTTCTGACAGGACAGACCTGGCTCAGTTAATGGCTCTCACAAGCGGAATAGGAAGCAGCGATTCAACAGGTACAGACAGGGGAAGCACAGCTTCATCCGACACCACCGCTACAGGACCTTACCTTGTACCAAGAAATATGGACGTCGTTCTTAATGCCAATGTCAGCCTGGCAACTTTTGGAGTTGATACGGCCACTAATATCAGCGGAGATGTTAGGGTACACGATGGCGTTCTCCTTCTCGACGGGCTGACATTCAATACACCTGCCGCAAAGATGCAGATGACAGCTTTATACAGGACACCAAGAACAAATCATCTTTTCCTGGGAATTGATTATCATATGATGGATATAGAGATTGGTGAATTGCTGACAATGATACCGGATATTGACACTATTATGCCTATGCTGAGATCATTCGGGGGGAAAGGAGAATTTCATTTTTGCGCGGAAACATATCTTGATTCTTTATATAATGTTAAAAAGTCAACTTTAAGGGGATCGGCAGCCATTACCGGGACTAACCTTGTACTGATGGATGGGGAGACCTTCAGTGAAATAGCCAAAAAACTCAGGTTCAACAAAAAGACAGAGAATAAAGTTGATTCTCTTTCTGCTGAGTTCACAATATTCCGGAATGAGATCGATGTTTATCCTTTCCTTATTGTGATGGATAAATACAAGGCTGTCGTTTCGGGACGGCATAACCTTGATATGACATTTGATTACCATATTTCGGTTGTTGATTGCCCCCTGCCAATAAAACTTGGAATTGATATAAAGGGTGATGTGGATAACATGTCATATAGTCTGGCCAAATGCAAATATGCCCAGTATTTCAGGCCTACATCCAGACATGCAGTTGAGGCTAAGAGGCTGGAACTCAGAAAGATGATCCGTGATGCTCTTGCCGGGAAAGTAC
>DATFLA010000365.1:0-2231 GCA_035268305.1 Bacteroidales bacterium
TTCCCTGGGGATTTGTTTTCCTGAGAAACCATGAGGTAGCTCCGAAACATCCTACACAGATATATGAAGCACTTGCATACCTGATCATATTCATAATACTTTACAGGATATACTGGAGAAAAAAAGGCGAACATGTTCAGGGACTCCTCATCAGCCTTTTATGTATCCTCGTATTTACAGCCCGTTTCTTTATTGAATTTGTGAAAGAACCACAGGTTGCTTTTGAAACACATATGGCACTTAATATGGGACAACTACTCAGTATCCCATTTATACTGATGGGTATTGTAGGGCTTATTATCAGTCTTAAGAAGAAAAAGAGAGCTGTTATAAAAAGGTGATCAGTTTATCTTTACAATGCCATAGAACAATACATCGAGAATAGCATTAAGCCGCTGTTCGATATGATCTTCCTTCTTCTTCCAGAATAAAGGCACTTCCAGCCCTTTCAGGGTGGTCTGAACAGCCATGGCCGTGTATTCACTGTTTTCCACATTGAAAACATTTTTCCTGGCACCGTCGTAGATAATCAGGCGAAGGATGGCAAGCTCCTCCCTGTCGTATTTAGCCCTGATCCTTTCCACGAAATCAAAATGATCGAGATTCTTATCGAAAATTGCGTTATAATAATTTGAGAGTTTTTCGAACGCTTTCATCCTTACAAAAACATAATCACGCATCTTATCAATTGGAGATTCAACGGCTTTAATTGCCGTAGTAAGCTCATTTCTAAGGATATTAGCCTCATACAGAATGACAGCTTCAAAGATATCTTCCTTACTCCGGTAATAATAATAGATGGAGCTTTTTCCCATTTTCAGTGACTTTGCGATCTCCTCCATGGTTGTCTTTTTAAAACCATAGTGACTGAAGATACGACCCGCCGAAAGTATTATCTTCTGTCTAAACTCCTCTTTATTAATCATATAAGCAAATTTTTCAAAAAGCTTCAACTGGAACCAAAGATAATAAATAAAAAAATGAGATCAAATATTTCGAATTATCCGGTCGATAATTCTAAAAACTGATTTTGGCTTTTTGAAAATCACTAGGGCTTGGCTGGCTTTAAGGTCATGCCGTGTCAGGCGATACTTTAACGAAGGCTGGCAGTCTCTTTTTTAAACATTAGCTCCTTATCGATTTATACGGCTCTGAAAGAGCCAAAGATGAATAACCCCTGGTGCAGCCAGGGGTGGCCTGTCACTCCGGTCGCTTACAGCTCTGAAGGAGCTGAATATATCAGCTATGGAAAATACTTTTTATCAGGTATGATACCATAATCGAAAAGAAGGTTCCAGTACTCTTCTTCAAATGATATTTTTTTATGATGTTCCTGTTGATTTTTTATGTATTCAATTAGTCTGTCTATATCCTTATATGAGCATGTAAAAGAGCCATATCCAACTGCCCATCCCTTAAATGCAGGGAATAGATTACTTCTTTTCATCCATAATGAAGCGGATACCTTAAGGTCCTTAACAAAGTCTATTGGTGCGATAGATGGATTCATATCTGTAAGAATATGAATATGATTTTCAACTCCATTTAATCTGTACAGATAACTTTTTTTGTGTTTTATAAATCCTGTAATATAGGCATACAGATCATTTACATGATCCTGCTTTATAGTTGGAAAGCTGCCTTTGGTTCTGAAAACAATATGATACAGATGCTGACGATAGCTTGACATAATGTAAAATATTAATTGTAAGTAATGTAGCGAGATTGTACTAATTTACTGAAATATTTACTTATTGACAAGAATATTAAGCCCTTTCAGGGCTTTAAGTCATTGAGTTGGCTGCTACCCCCGGCTTCACCGGGGGTTATTTATATTCAGCCACTTCGTGGCTTGATAAATGCAGCTTTAATAACATCGCTTGTACGGATGTTTGAAGAGCATTACCACTGAATATACAAAACATGATCAGGAGGTATTCATATTCAGCCACTTCGTAGCTTAATAAATATAGCTAAATAACATACCTGCTGAGATCATCCCGAGATTTTACTGTAAATTACCATGTTCATAAAAAAGCCCCGACAGTTATCGCCGTGGCAGCCAGGAAAAGAAGGGAAAAATGCTGTATAAGCTGCCAGTCTGATTTTTAAACATTAGCTCCTTATCGATTCATACGGCTCTGAAAGAGCCAAAGATGAATAACCCCTGGTGCAGCCAGGGGTGGCCTGCCACTCCGGTCGCTTACAGCTCTGAAGGAGCTGAATATATC
>DATFLA010000366.1:0-8681 GCA_035268305.1 Bacteroidales bacterium
TAGACATCACTACCGATTTACTTCCAGAATATATAAATCCCCGTGCAAGACTTAATATACCTTCTCCTGTATATAACTTACCGTTTCCCGTATTACATGAGCTTAAAACAACCATTTTTGCCTTCAGAGGGATACTGTATACCTCATATGTATTTAGATAATCATCGTCAAGGGTATCTTTCCCCAGGCTGAAAATAAGCTTTGAATTCATCGGATCCCTGTCGTTAATAAGGGTATGCATTGCCAGGTGGATGATATCAAACTTACCTGCCTGTTCCTTAAACTCTGTTTCAGTGGCATTTGCATTTTCATATAATTTACCACCTGTCAGCTTTGTAACGAACTCAGCTTCCTGCCTTGCATAAGGAAGATCCTGGAGAATCCCGTTTACTGACTGTCTGCTCGAGAGTACAGATTGTATATTAATAGGTTCCATATAAACAGGAGCAAATGCAAGAACTTTATTAGTGAGGCTCATGTGTCGAACGCCCATTTCCTTCTTAAATGTAGCTGAATATGTATACGAGATATCATAATCGTCCATAAGGTAATGCATATCGCGGTAATCTGCCCTGCTTGACGAATCTGCCGAAACAGGTATGGCCTCGAAAGGGATATAAGACAGCATGTTATCAGGAGAAATTATTATCTTATCCGAAATAAGATACTGTTTTACCGGTTCTATTAAATACCTGTATAGATCGAGTCCGACAGACTGATATTCCCTGTATTTTTCAAGTGCATTATCAGAGGGAGACGGCATCTTCAAGAGTTCTCTGAACCGGCGTATTTTATTCAAAAAAAGAGTATCAGTACTAATGGCAAGTATCCTTTGTTTTTCCCTGTTTGCAATAAATATATAAAGAACTGAATCAGACAGGACATAATTGATATAATTACCATTACGTCCGAAAACAGAAGGGATATCTTTAATTTCTGCCGTTCGTGTATCATATTTTACGGCATAGTATTCAGGATATTTATGTTCAAAGACCTGTATAAGTGAATCCCGGAGTCTTGTATTTTCCAGGAGGTGATCATTCAGTTCTCCCAGCAGCGAAGAATCAGGCTTGTCTTTTGCATTCTCCTGGTTGATAAGAGCATTATACAAACTAATATATTGCTGGAGGTTTTGCTCATATTCAGCCACATCGGAAGGTATCTGTACCCTTACAGCTTTTAATTCCCTTGTGGAAGTAAGTAATCCGGCCACCTTGCTCTTTTCACAATATTCAAATGTTTTGTTGAGGTAATTACTGTTTCCGGTAATATCGTATAAAAGATTAAAGTTGGCAATAGCATTAAGATAAATGCTCCGGTACCTGTCGCCAAGCAGGATACGGCTTTCATCTTCGCTAATGTTGATTCTGACCCTTTCCAGAACTGAAACAATAAGTTCGGCTGTATTGGCAGCTGCAATCAAGATATCCTGATCAGAAGATTCAGCATACATATCACTGAGAATATGATACTTGGTCCTAAGAAGACTGAGTGAGTTTTTATCGGGCTTTATGTATTCAGGAGGAGGATTATCAAATTGTTCATCGGGTTTTAAATCAATTACCTGTGAATAAAGAAGTCCCTGAATTAATTTAATTGCTTCAGGAGCTTCCCCATTATGAGCCAGGCACAGGGCATATCCCGAATAAACTGAGGTCTTAAGGGTAAGATCATCCCCATTTGTTTTCAGGTAGTCCATACACTTGTTATAGACTTTTAATGCAGAAACATAATCATGCATGTATTCTATTTCATAGTCGGCATAATAACTTATAACATAATTATATATACGCGAATCGGTACCCAGGTTTTTTTCTGCCCTGGCTATAGCATCTTTCAGAATTTTTTCACCTCTGTCAACATTGCCTTCTTTTGCAAGGATGATAGCATAACTGTTAACAAAATTGTATGAGGAAAATGCATTCAGTGTCCGGGCAAGAAGGATTCCTTTTTCATAATATTGAGATGAGATTTCCGAAAGATGAAGATTCCCGTACGTAACAGCAAGATTATTTAAAAGGTTGATATAATTCTCATCCTTATTGATATTATGCGCATTACTGATCTGCTCTGCCTTATCAAAATATACCCTGGCTTTTGAATAATCAGCCAGTCTTGCATAAACAACTCCATAGTTGCTGTAAAGGTCAGCCAGTGTATTAAAACCGACCTGGCCGGGATTTGCATCAACGATTCCAAGAGCTTCATTTAAATATGACAGTGCCCTTTTATATTCCTTAAGCTGAATGCATGCTGAGATAAGACTTGAATAACTGTCAATCAGCTTAGGACTGGAATCCCCGTAAAGTTTAATTTCAAAATTCAGAGATTTCTGTGTAAACTCCTCATGCTTTTTAATATCTCCAATACGATTATATTCGACGCCTAGGTTATAGTAACCCTTGTCAAGCATTCCATCATACTGTTTTGTTTTTTCTTTCAGGCTGACAGACTCGTATAAATACCTTACAGCCTCGAAATACCTGGCTATATAGTGATAATAAAGACCCACATAGTAATATGATTCAGCCATTGTACTATCATTCAAATCTCCCCCACGAATAATACCCAGTATCTTCTCTGTAAGTATTCTTCCCCTGTTTAAGTCCTGACGGGTAAGAGCTGATTTTAATGAGTCGTTAAGGCTTAAAATCTCCTGGTCAGAGGAATACAGCGGATCAGGATCAGATTTAAATATAGCCGGGTCAGATGTTATTTCCTCTCCGGCTGCTTTGCAAATAACAGTAGAAGTTAAAAGACATCCGAAAATAAAAATTAAAAGAATAAGTATTCTCGTCTGCTGCCCAATCATTTTCGGTACCAATCTGTACTACGCGCAAAAATAAAGATAATCAAAGTACAATAATTAATAATAGCTGAATTAATTGCATTAATTAACATTTTTTTTGAAAATACAACTACCTGATTTAGTGATCATAAAAAAATATTTTAAAAAAAGTTTGATTTTTCGTGTCACAAAAGTTGTGTCAGCGACATGTACAAGAAACAGAAAGAGTCAAAATTGAATTACCCTGAATAGTATCAATTTTAAATGCAGAGAATTATGAAAACCCTGAACAATGAACTGGCAAACGTTATTTTGAGTGAATATGCACTCACAATTAAAGAAATGTTGAATGTACGTGGTGGTGATGGCGATCCGATAATCAATCCTCCGGACCCACCTATTAAGATATGAAAGCATTAAATATTGCCTTCAGGCTGTCTTTGAAGAGTTTTTTTAAAATATTTTGTGGTCAGTAATAAGCAAATTTCTTATTATTGATTGTGCTGAGGAGTGACAACCTAACCGGAGTGATACTCCGGTTGAGAGAGTTTTTCTGCCCGGGCCCGTTTTTCAGCTATATTACCGTATTCGGTTCTTATAGCCGGCACACGTGTAAACTGATGAATATGAGTATAAATTAATATAAATATGTCTATGAAAACTATCGATTTCTCATATTACATTGAGCGTTATATTGCCAATGAGATGAGCGATGCTGAAAAGCTTTGGTTTGAAAAGGAACTTGAAGGCAACGAAAAACTAAACAAGGAGGTAGAACTCCGGAAAAAGGCCGATGAGATCCTTAAGGACAAGGATATACTATCGCTCAGGAACAAACTCTCAGCAATAGAAAAACAACGGAGTGAGGCTCCCCTGAAGGCACGTTCAGCGAAAGGCTATGTAAAATATGCAGCAGTTGCAGGAGTTGCAATCATACTTGGAATTTTCCTTATTCTTCCGGGTAAAAAACTCACCACCGGCGAAATAATGGACCGCTATTACAAAATATATGAACCACCCACCACACAGAGGTCGGCAAGGGTTATTATAAATGATGATTTCAACCAGGCACTGGAGTTTTACAGGACAAACGACTTTAAAAATGCAGCGGTATATTTTAAAAAGGTAATCAGCCTGGAACCAAAAGACATGTATTCCACACTTCTTTTCGGTATTTCGAAATTTGAGGATCAAAAGTTTCCGGAGGCAAAAACCTCATTTAATAAGGTAATTGACGACAGGAACAACCTGTATATCGACCAGGCTGAATGGTACCTTGCCCTTTGTTACCTTAACACGGATGAGAAAAGTAAAGCACTGCGGTTGTTTGAAAAGATAAAAAAGGAAAACGGGATATATAAAGATGATGCAAAAGCCATTATCAGGGATCTTAAGTAGATATTTTAAATGACTAAACATGTTTAATCTTTCACCAGGTGATTCATATGCAGAGGGAGATTCTCTTCCAAGGGATGTAAAAAAAGACAAGGAGATGAATCCATTCAGCAATAACGCTTTGAATTGTCCAACAGTTTTGACAAGTATGTCGCATGAGATGAGAACTCATATGAATGCCATAGTCGCATTCTCATTTCTCATGAAAGACGACGGATGCAGTTATTCTGATCGTGAAGAATTCAGCAACCAGATACTTAGTTCATGCGAACAACTAATAGGTTTATTTGACAGTTTTCTTGATTCAGCTATTCTTGATACGGGTAATTCAAGAACTGAAAACAAGACGTGCAGGCTCGATAGTCTTCTGGACGACCTTCTGGCAGAGTTCAGGGATGCCATAAATGAAGAAGATAGCAAAGATATTGAGCTTAAAACCGAGATACAGTTACCGGGACCGGCAGAGGTTTTAATTGACAGAAACAAGCTTTTCAGGGTAATTCGCAGCCTGTTTCAGAACTCACTTAAAAGCACGTGTAACGGATACATTAAAGTAGGTTATCATTTAATTAATGATACAATCAGGTTTATTATCATCGATTCAGGTGAAGGTTATTTTAAGACAAAAGAGTTTATAAATTCCCGGAACCTCAGTGAATCGCTGGCACTTTATAATGATACCTACACAGCATTAAATATCAGTCTCGCCCAAAAAATTATCGGTATTATGGGAGGAAACCTACGTATTGAGAAAAACGGATCATCAGGTACTGCAATAAGCTTTACTGTTCCTCTTAGTGTTGCTGGTAATAAGGGAGACAAGAACAATTACTATGTAAATACCATGATCACCATCTGATAAGTGCGAATGTTATTTTATCAATGTCTGAATTCAATCAGCCAATGGCGGTGGCCGTCTTTCCCAAAGACGGCCATTTTTTTATTTCTTAAGCTCTATGACCCTGGCTTCTGTTCTCCTGTTAAGCCTTCTGCCTGCTTCCGTAACATTGCTGCCGACAGGTGATGCATTGCCATAACCCTTATATCGCAGTCTGTTTGCTGCTATCCCTTTATTTACAAGATAATTAACAACTGAAAGTGCTCTTTTTGAGGAAAGTTCCATATTATGTTCATATGTACCCGTTGAATCGGTATATCCTCCGATTTCCAGAACAATGTCCTTATTTTCCTTCAACAGGTTTACCAGATTGTTTAATTCGGCAATTGATTCCTTCTTCAGCTCCCAGGAGTCTATCTCATAAAAAACATTGGCCAGAATCATGGTCTCCCCTACTTTTATAGGGCTCAGGTTGATCTTTTTAATATAAGGCTCCGCAACAGAGTGTATTCCTTCGAACATGAAACTCTCTGAATAAAAGAGGTACCCTGGTTTACTTATGTTAACACCATAATTATAACCGGATGGAAGGCAAACAAGAAAGTTCCCGTTTTCATCTGTTGAATTATTGATAACTATTTTACCTGTTGTAAGATTAATAAGCTCATAATCTGCTTTAATCATCATCCCGGTAACCTTGTCGAACACCTTCCCCTTCAGGTATGATACGGGAGCCGGTCTGGCCGATTCATAAAGGTCAAAATAATAAATATCCTTACCCTCAGCCTTATCCCGCACTGTTGAAAAATATGCCCTTTTTCCCTGTGATTCAATCACAAGTCCCATTTCGTCATTATAAGTATTTATGGGATACCCAAGATTTTCCGGATCAGTCCAGGTACTGTCGTTCTTTAACCTGGTTACATAAATATCAAATCCTCCCATTCCTACCCGTCCGTCAGAAGCAAAATAGAGTGTTCGACCGTCAAAATGAATAAACGGAGACATCTCATCACCGTGAGTATTAACAATACTACCCATATTGACAGGTTCCCCCCATTTCTTTTGACCATTAAGCCTCGAAAACCATATATCCTTACCGCCCATACCACCAGGTCTGTTACTTGAGAAAAACAGGGTTTTACCATCTGAACTTATTGAGGGTTGCGACTCCCAGCCTGTAGTATTTACCGGCGATTGCAAATTGGCAGGTTCCGACCATCTGCCATTTTTCAGAGCAGAGTAATAAATATCACAACTTCCTAGGCCCTCTGATCTGTCGCAGGCGGCAAAATACATATAGGTACCATCTGATGATAATGACTGGGCCCCTTCATTGTGAATAGTATTAAGAGGTGCTCCCGCATTATATGCAGTGTTCCATGCATTATTGGAGAATTTGCTTATATAAAAATCTTCCTGAGCAATACCCATGAAACCAGGAGTGTTTTGCGGGTTCTCCTGACGAGTAAACATCATTGTTTGTCCGTCCGCTGTAATTGAAGGCCAGTATTCATCATCAGGTGTATTTATTCCCTTCCCCACACTGAAAGCACTGAAAGGCACAGGATTTGCCACAGCCTTAATCGCAAATTCACAATTTTTAATATTAGCAGAGGCTATAGTCCTGTTCTTTTCCGACATTCCCTTTTGATCAAGATATACTTTGTAATGAACCAGAGCTCTTGCATAGTCTCCCGACATCATCTCTGCTCGGGCATAATTAAAAAAGATGGGCTTATAATAAAGAGAATCAACCCTTACAGCATTCCTGTAATCTGTAGCTGCTTCAGCAAACCTGCGTTGTTTTGAAAGCAGATCACCCAGGGAGACATACGCTTCATAAAAATCCTTATCAATAGAAACAGCTTCCTTCAGATATTTCTCTGCATCATCAAAGTAGAAATAATCGAATGACTTTACTCCCTCATTATACTGTTTCATAGCTTTACTGCTTGCAGTATGGAATGACTGTGCCCGAGCAGAAACAGTGATCAGGATCAGTATCAGGGAAAGGTATATCTTAAAAATGTTCTTCATCAAAGATTTATGGTATATGCAGGAATTTATGAGCCTGCAAAGATATTCGCCATACCGGGTTCTTCTTGATATACTCCACTATCTCAGGTACGATTGTATTATACCTGCTCCATTCAGGTTGCAGGAATAACCTGCATTCGTCACTTACCTTTTCCCTGTATAGTTCAGCCCAGGTAAAATCACCGGATTTCTGAATGATGACCTTCAGTTCATCAGCCACTTTGCAGATATCGCCAACGGGCGGCATATTTTTTTTGGGTGAAAGACAGATCCAGTTCCACTCACCACTCAGCGGGTATGCTCCCGATGTCTCTATAAAGGTACGAATATTAATTTTCTTTAGTTTGCCACAGAGGTAATCAAGATTCCATATCAGCGGTTCACCACCTGTTACCACAACCGAATCAGCTCCTGACTCCGATACATGATCAACAATAGAATCTGCATCAACAAGCGGATGTATATCAGGATTCCAGGAAAACCTTGTATCGCACCAGCTGCAACCAACATCACAACCGCCAAGCCTTATAAAATAAGCAGCCCTGCCTGTCTGAAAACCTTCACCCTGTAGTGTGAAAAACTCCTCTACAAGCGGAAGTTTTCTTCCATTATCATTTTCATTCCCTGCATTTTTCATCAAAGGCAAAATTTAATTTCTCTTTTTACCAAACAACATAACATATTCCTTTGGTATTTCCTTGCTTACCAATTTTTCGGGGATAATTTTCCAATTATTGAAGGGTGCCGGATCTATTGTTTTTCTGTCTTCGATATATTTCATGATATAATACCTGAGATCGCGATCCGTTGATGCTATTACCCGCGATCTCAATTCATTCTTTGTTATACCTGCACCATACACAAAATGACCGCCGCCTCCGTTTCCCCGATATGAGTTAACGGCAACACTGTACATTTTATTTTTCAGGAAAGCTCGTCCATCAGACATACCTGTAATGTGAACCCTTGAGCCGGCTGGTTTACTGACATCAACGGTATAATCAATACCAGCTGCAGAATCAAAATTATAGGGCTGGTTCTGAAACCTTGCCCTGCCATTCACCATTACCGGCTTCCCGTCCTTGCCAACACGTAGTTTGAGTAAGAGGTCTCCCGGTTTCTTAACCGTATTGAGCCATTCCGAATAAGAATATTCAAGATATTTCTGAATCTCTTCTCCCGACATTTTCATAGTATACAACATATTTTCAAATCGATAGAGCTTAAACATGTCACCAACAGTAACCGGTCCTTTGTTAATCTGTACATCAAATGAAAGAGGTGCGGCAAATGAAATATCGGCTCCTGTTATTGCCAGCTGAACCGAATGTATCATATCAACAAAGGCCGAAGGTCCGAAATATGCATCCCGCGATGATATTGTTTCTCCGGAGGTACCTATCACACGGTTCACATAATCTGCAATTGTATCAAACTGTGGCTTAAACCTTGCCAAAAAAGCTTCATCGGGCCTGTAATCAGATACATCAATAAGCTTACCGGATATCTTTCTTACCTTTCTTCCATCCACTGTCTTACCCGTAAAAAGTATATCTGCTTCAGCAACTTTTTGTGAATGGCTGCCTCCATCAAGTACAAGTAAAGTGTCACCTTCCTTAT
>DATFLA010000367.1:0-13883 GCA_035268305.1 Bacteroidales bacterium
GCCAGCCTGTCAACATCAGGATCGACAACAAAACCAACATCTGCTTTTGAACTTACAACAAGATCCGAAATATCTTTAAGATTTGCCGGCAATGGCTCGGGGTTATGCGAGAAATCACCATCTGGTACTGTATTAAGCTCAACGATTTTATTTACACCCAGTTCTTTAAGAAATGCCGGCAGTACAATTCCACCAACAGAGTTAATGCAATCTATGGCAACCTTAAAATCGGCTGCGGCTATTGCATCAGGGTCAACAAGTTCAAGCTTCATTATTTCAGCAATATGCCTTTTTCCCCAGCTATCATCTGATACCAGTTTTCCTTCCAGACCATTAGCGGCAAAATAGAAATCTTCTTTTTCAGCAATCTGAAGTACCTTCGATCCATCCGAAGAGGAAAGGAATTCACCCCTTTCATTAAGCAGCTTAAGAGCATTCCACTCAGCCGGATTATGACTTGCAGTAATTATTACCCCTCCATGGGCTCCTGTACCTGTGACTGCTATTTCAACTGTTGGTGTTGTGGCCATACCCAGGTCGGTAACATCTATACCAAGGCCTCTCAGGGAAGATATAACAAAATTGTTTACCATGGTTCCGGATTTCCTGGCATCGCGGCCGACAACTATCTTAATTCCCTTTTCCCCATGTCGCTGGATGAGCCATGTACCAAAAGCTGCCGAAAATTTGACAATATCCACCGGAGTCAGATTCTCTCCGGGTTTACCACCTATGGTTCCTCTTATACCTGATATTGATTTTATTAATGCCATAACTATAATTTAGATTTTCACAAATACAAAGGTGCAAAAAAAACACCAAATCATATAACTAAATAATTGTACCTTTGCATCCTGATAATTAAGCTATATGGAGAACAGCAACAGTGGCTACAGAAAATCCGGGAATAAATACGGAAGGCCGCCAATGAAGAAGACAACACCTGAAAGGAAGGGCAGGCCAGGTGGCAAAGGCACAAACGGAAGAAAAAAGGAGGAGATTTATATCCGGCTTAACAGATTTATTGCCAATAGTGGATTATGCTCACGAAGGGATGCAGACGAGCATATAAAAAACGGGCTAGTATCTGTTAACGGGAAACTTGTAACTGAACTTGGAACCAGGGTAAAATCCGGAGATGATGTTCGTTTCAGGGGTAAGAAACTTTCTGCGGAGAAGAAGGTGTATATACTGATGAATAAACCCAGGGATTATGTTACCACTGTAGAAGATCCTCATGCCGACCGGACTGTTCTTAATCTGCTTGGCAATGATTTCCCGGTGAGGGTATATCCGGTAGGCCGGCTCGACAAAGCTACAACAGGAGTTCTGCTCCTGACAAACGATGGAGAACTTGCAGGCAGGCTTATGCACCCAAGGTATAAGAAAAGAAAAATATACCATGTCTTCCTTGACCGTTCTGTTTCGAAGAATGACATATTGAAACTGGCTGAAGGCATTGACCTTGACGGAACGACAATTACAGCCGATGCTGTCTCATATGCCGACGAGGAAGACAGAAGCCAGATAGGCATTGAACTTCATTCAGGTCAGAACAGGGTTATAAGGCGTATGTTTGAGAGCCTGGGTTATAAAGTAAGAAAACTTGACAGGGTTTACTTTGCAGGCCTTACAAAGAAGAATGTTCAGCGTGGCAGGTGGAGATATCTGACAGATAAAGAAGTAAGTTTGCTGAAACGTGGTATCCAGTAAGTAAGATATGAGTCACAGAGCAGGTTTCGTAAATATCATGGGTAATCCCAATGTGGGCAAATCAACAATAATGAATGCCCTTGTCGGCGAGAAGCTGTCTATAATCACATCCAAAGCCCAGACTACACGGCACCGTATAATGGGCATTGTCAACGGGGACGATTTCCAGATAGTATATTCCGATACTCCGGGAATATTAAATCCGCAGTACAAATTACAGGAAACTATGATGGGGCTTGTTAATACAGCGCTTACAGATGCAGACCTAATACTATGGGTAACCGATGTAACAGAAAAATCAGCCGGGAAAGTAGAATTTGCAGACAGGATCAAAGAATCAGGTATTTATGTGATAGTTGCGGTAAACAAGATCGATCTGACCAACCAGTCTGATCTTGAGACAATTGTGGAATCATGGCACGAGCTTTTCCCCGGTTCGCCGGTAATACCTCTTTCAGCATTAAACAACTTCAACCTTGATGTCCTTCTTAATGCAATACTTGAAAAGCTTCCTGAGAATCCTCCGTATTTTCCAAAGGATCAGCTTACAGATAAATATGAAAGATTCTTCGCATCGGAGATAATCAGGGAAAAGATTCTTCTCAATTACAAGAAAGAAGTGCCTTATTCCGTTGAAATAGAAATTGAAAGTTTCAAGGAAGAACAGGATATAATAAGAATAAGAGCACTTATACATGTAACCCGCGACAGCCAGAAAGGGATCATCATTGGTCACAGGGGAACTATGCTGAAAAAGGTAGGTACAGAAGCCAGGCACGACATGGAAGAATTCTTCAGGAAAAAAATATTTCTTGAACTATTTGTCAAGGTTACGAAGGACTGGCGGAACAAGCCAACAGTGCTTAAAAGATTTGGATACAGGTAATAACTCTGAAGTGTTTATGAGCAAAATAGTAGCAATAGTAGGGAGACCGAACGTAGGTAAATCTACTCTCTTCAACAGGTTAACAGGGACTCGTGAAGCCATAGTTGATGAAGTCAGCGGCGTTACCCGCGACAGGAATTATGGCCTTTCCAACTGGAATGGACTGGATTTCTCTGTTATTGACACTGGGGGTTATGTAAAAAATTCCGATGACATTTTTGAGGAAGAGATAAATAAACAGGTTGTACTGGCGATAGAAGAAGCGGATATTATCCTGTTCATGGTTGATGTCACATACGGTATTCATGAGCTCGACAGTGCTGTGGCGGCGCTGCTGAGAAGAACAGAAAAGAAAATTCTCCTTGTAGTAAACAAGGTTGATAATGGTGAGAGACTGCTGGAAGCTGCAGAGTTTTACAGATTGGGACTGGGTGACTACTTTCCTCTCAGTTCTGTTAATGGCAGCGGCACAGGTGAGTTGCTTGATGAGATAACTGCAAACCTTGTGCCTGACGAGGCGGAAGAAACACCGGACCTGCCCAGGGTGGCTATTGTCGGGCGGCCAAATGTGGGAAAATCATCGCTTGTCAATTCACTGCTTGGCGTGGAAAGAAATATTGTTACGCCTGTTGCAGGAACCACAAGGGATTCTATTTACACCAGGTATAATAAATTTCAGCACGATTTTCTACTTGTCGATACAGCAGGCCTAAGAAGAAAAAACAGGGTGAACGAGGATATCGAGTTCTATTCTGTAATGAGAGCCGTAAGAACCATCGAGTCTTCCGATATCTGCCTTTTGCTTATTGATGCCACGAGGGGAATTGAAGCACAGGACATGAACATTATTTCGCTGATCCTAAAGAATAACAAGGGGATGATCATCCTTGTAAATAAATGGGACCTGATAGCGAAAGACAATAATACTACAAATGTTTTCGAAAAAGCAATAAGGGAAAAAACGGCACCTTTTACAGATTATCCCATTTTGTTTATCTCGGCTACAAATAAACAAAGGATACATAAGGTACTGGAACTGGTCGACAGGGTTAACAACAACAGGAACAGAAAGATAAGTACTTCAGAGCTTAACGAGGTAATGCAGCATGTGATTAATGAAAATCCCCCACCCTCACTTAAAGGTAAGCATGTCAGGATAAAATATGTTACCCAGTTGCCTGTATATACACCTTCATTTGCCTTTTTCTGCAACCTGCCTCAATACGTTAAGGATCCCTATAAAAGGTATCTTGAAAACAGGCTGAGGGATAAATTTGACTTCTCCGGAGTGCCGATAAGAATATTTTTAAGAAAAAAATGATATAATTTGGTGTGCTTTTTGTATAATGACATTTTTATTGGTGGGATATCATGAAAAGAAAAATATACCCGGTTGCATTATTAGTTTTTATTGTTTTCGCAGGTTCCTGTAAAAAAATAGAAAAGCTGCCGGCTACTCCGTACATAGAATTCAGAAGCTTCACCATTTTTGATACAACAGATATACTCGGTAATGAAGCCAAGGGAGGCAGGTTGAATTTCTATTTTGAAGACGGCGACGGTGACCTGGGACTGCAGGCCCCATCAGATACCCAGCTCGATACAACAAACCTCTTCCTTACTTTGTTCCGGAAAGAAGACGGAGTAATGGTACAGGCTCCTGAAAATGATCCTTTGAAACCTTCATCTTACAGGATACCTTACCTTGAAAGACTGGGACAAAACAAGATTCTCAAAGGCACTGTGTCTGTAACGTTCATGTACCTATTTTATAATCCTTCCGACACAATCAGGTATGATTTTTATATTAAGGACAGGGCAGAAAATATAAGCAACACAGCCTCGACAAGCGAAATTATTGTTTCGGAAAACGGTGTTTATAAAGAAAACTGACAATCAGACCCTTACTCCCATGAACAGGATGTCGTCTACCTGCTCATAATTGCCTTTCCATTCAAAATAGAATTTCGATAAAGTCTCTTTCTGGTCAGTCATAGGCAGTTTGGATATCTGTTCTATTATCTTTTTCAGCCTTGCAATTTTCATTTTCTTACCATCAGGACCTCCGAACTGGTCGGGAAGCCCGTCTGAGAACAGGTAGACAATATCTCCTTCACTAAGGTAATACTCCTGGTCGTCATAGTATTTTTCCACTATGGATTCACCTCCCACAGATGACCGGTTACCTTTTATATAGTATGATTCACCGTCGAGTACAATTATTACAGGCCGCATAGCAGAAGCAAACCTTATATGACGTGTCTTTGTGTTGAACTCGCATACAACCATATCCATGCCATCATTTGAAACTCCCAGTTCCACATTCTGGTTAAGAGTTGAGAATATCTGTTTATCCAGCATAGTAAGCACTTCCGATGGCTTTGATATTCTTTTGCGCGTAACAATATCCTGAAGAAGTGTCGATCCTATCATAGACATGAAGGCACCAGGCACGCCATGACCGGTGGAGTCAGCACATACAAGTATGAACCTTTCATCATCAAGCCTATCGAACCAGTAAAAATCACCGCTTACAATATCACGGGGGTGAAAAAGAATAAAGGCATCGGCAAAAGCCTCCTTAAGCTTGTTGATATCAGGCAGGATACTGGTTTGGATACGTTTTGCATAATTTATGCTATCTGTTATTTCAATATTCTGAAGCTCTATCTCACCCTTCTGTTTCATCACTGTTCGTGTACGAGCTTCAAGCTCCTTCTCAAGGTAAATCTGTATTTTCTTCTGAGCCTTATCTCTCTGTCTTATTATAAAAACAAGGATAGCGGCAAGTGTGAGTATCCAGATCATTATCGCCCACCAGGTCCGCCAGAAAGGTGGCTTAATTGTAAGTGAAAACGACAGGGGATGATCCTGAGAGAGACCGCTCGCATTTACCGCAATAAGGTTGAACTTATAATTTCCGTCGCCAAGACTGTAAAGAGACTGCCTCGATGTGGAAATCCTGCTATAATCGGGATCAAAGTTTTTCAGGAATGTACTGTAATAAACTTTTTCGGGATTACTGAAATATATTCCAGTATAATTGATCATTATCCTGTATTTCCTGTATGGAAGGGTGTATGATTTCCTGAAAGGATATCTTACATCATTTATTGTGATGTAATTGATATTGGCCAGGGGAGGTACTTCCTTTTTCCTGTCCTTAGTCCTGTCATATACAACAAATCCTTCCGTTGTACCAATAAGTATCTTTTTATCAGGCAATTCAACAAGGGCATCAGGATTACAAATCCCTCCTTTAGCATATTCAGTACCGTATACATTAATGATACCGGAAACTGTATTATAACTTGAGAAACCCTTTGAATGTCCAACCCATATCTCATTCTCCGAATCTGCCAGTATACTATAGCAGAAGTTAGACATAAGATCATTTGTCTTTGTTATTGACATTATAGAATCATTCTGGAAGCGGAAAACCCCGTTACCTGCGGTTGCCAGCCAGAGTGCCCCGTTTCTGTCCTCTGTCATCGAAAGTATTTTGTTCTTAAAGTTACCGGACATAACAGCATCGCTGTACTTAACACTGAAGTCCCTGTCTATATAATAGACCCTGTCGCTTTCTGTGCCTACATAGGCGATACCTTTGGGTGACAGTAATATTTTGTTGATGCTGCTGTAAGGCAGCCCGTCGTTTGTATCAAGCCTCTTTTTAATATTACCCGTAGCCCTGTCAAGCACTATGATTCCGTTTGTTGTTGATAACCAAATATTACTGTTATCCATTTCAATGTCCTTAACCTGATCGGAACCACTGTCTCCGGTCCTGAGAAACAACCTTACAGCACCACTGGAATTCATGACAAACAACCCGTTCCCGTTTGTTCCAAACCACAGGTTGTCCTTGTCATCAAGGTAATAGGATGATATCTCCACTTTTCCTGTCTTATCTGAGAGGTTTGTGAATGATATGGAACGTCCTTTAAGGGGGTCAAAAACATGAAACCCCATGGGAGTACCAAGAAGGTACTTATCCTTGTAACCCGAGATATAGATGATATTATTTTCCGCGTCATTTTTCCCGGGAGTGTAATAGCTGAATGCATAAGTGGTAAGGATGGAAATACCCTCGCCATATAATGCCATCCAGTAGTTACCTTCCATATCCCTGAATACCGTTTTGACATCATCCCCTGCAAGTCCGGATTTTATATTAAAGTCCCGCCATGACGTAATACCAGAAAAATCATCTGCCAGACTTAATTGTATCACCCCGGATCCGAATGTAGATATCCAGAAATTATTATCGTCATCTTCGTAAACAGACTGCACGTTAAGGGTATTCCATTCAGGATGATCAGGAAACCTGGAAATTGCAACCCCATTACCTGAAATAACCATCCTGAATAAACCATTATCCTCGGTACCCACAATAAATGTATTAGCATCAGGGGTGGTGTGGATTGCTGTAATATTTGCATAGTCAAATCCTTCCACATTCTGTTCCACAATCACCGAATCATTTCTGAGGCTGCAGATCATAATATTCCCCTGAGCTCCAATAAGCAATTTCCCTGCTGCTGAAAATGAGGCTGAGAACATAACAGGATCGTCGGGTACAAAATATTTCCGGATTATTGAAGGATTGTCCGGATCAATTGAGAAAACAGCCCTGCTTTGAGGAATCACGTAAACCATGCTGTCAGGGCCTTCTATAAGGCTGCTTATACTTCTTGTATTAGTTATTGCCGCCGGGACCAGTGTTTCATCACGGACATAAAACAGCGACCCGTCGTTACAGCCAAACCATAGTGTCCCGTTCTTATCCCTGAGGTCGGCATTAGGATATCGCCCGACCGAAGAATCGGGGAAAGCTACTTTATAAAACCGGAAACCATCGAACCTTGCCAGGCCATTTCCGGTACCTACCCAAAGGTAGCCATTGGATGACTGGTTCACAGTATATACAAAACCACTGGGAATATCATTCTCAGCACCGTAATTTCTGAAACTATACGTCTGCCCGTTCAATACCAGCGGCGACAACAACATTAAAAGTACTATGCCGACTAATATCTTTGCAGTATTGCTTAACTTCATATCAGGTTATCTTATTTCTTTTTTGGCCGGATAGACTGAACTTTTATCTTGGGCTGGTATATCGGGACCCCTCCGATAGGGGAACTGAAGAATTTAAGTCCGTCGCCCCTCTGGTTCTGTAGTGTTATTACAACATTATTGTTCTTAACAAGCTCTCCCTGGCGCTTATGGAACTGGAAATCGAGGGATGCTCCTATCTCCTGAGGCTCTATTGATATCCTTGAAGAAGTATCGACATCCTCACCGGAAACGGGGACATCTACACCCTGTTTATACCTGGAAACAACGAGAATATTTCCGTCATTATCCCAGTCGAAATTAGTCTGTTTTATCCATACAACTCCTGTATCAACATACGGATAAATATGTGAAACACTCCTGAAATCGTTCCACATACGAAAGGTATATGAATAAGTAAATGCATTAGCTCCTTCAATGGGAATATTATTATTTTCATTACTGCTGAGGAAATACCTGTAAAGATTCCCGTCATCTCCACTTATACCTTCAGCTATTATCTTAAAGATATAACTGTTCCATTTCTCATTAAAATCTCCTTCTGTGGGGTTAAACGGTCCGAAAGTATAGTATTTATTATCGTACCTGGCTTCATTGCCGAATACCTTTGATGCCAGCAGATTTCCTGTTTTATAGTTCTCCCCCTTCAACAATCCTTTTGAATCTTCATTTTTTTCCGGGTCAACTCCCTTACCTCCATAGACTGAAAACCTTGTTCTCGTATTAAATTCACCCTGTATCTCATCATTCTCTCCTCCGCAGTCGGGATCAAATACCCTGATATAGAATGGCTGAGTGTAATCTTTCGGTATTGTAAAGAAGAAGATCTCATAGAAGTTGGCATCACCCCATGAAGTTTTCCCCTCTTTCCCGAAGGTGACAAGAAATGGAATATTCTCATCCTTCCCCGGCACAGGCTGTGCTTTAAGGCCGGCAGTTAAAGTAAATCCCAGCAATAAGATTATTAATATAGTTTTGTATGACCTGTTGAATTTCATCAATCTCAAATTTAACTAATTTCAGAATCAGGGTTGTTTAAAGACAATAATATTTTTCGAAACACATGCCTCCCGTTTTGTCCCGTCCGGCATCGGCCTTGTTGAAACGATCAACTGTATATTATAAACACCAGGCCTAAGGTAGCTTTTATTAACATCTTTACCTATGGCAACCGTTTCATCTCCAAAATTCCAGTAGTACTGTGCAATATTCCAGCCAGGAAGATTTGTACTGTCAGCATTCATACTTATCATTCTGCCCTGTGGAATACTGTCAGGTGCAGAAATATATGGCTGTACTGTTGCTGTCAGTTCAAGTGTCTCTGACTTTTCGTTATATTTAACCTCGTTTGTGACAAGGTTGACAACGTCAAGATGGACCTGGTATGTGCCCGGTCCCTTATAACAATGTTCGACAACTACGCCTGTTGCCTTTTCTCCATCGCCGAAACGCCATTCATACCTGAAAGGCATCGAATCATATTTCATGGCATTCTCCTCTTCAAACCTGAAACAGTAAAAGTCTTCGACAAGGGTATCACACGATGCTTTACGTATTATTGTGGAAGTGAACTTATAGATATCATCATTACCGCTTCTGCCAGATGAGAAATAACCTGTCTGCTGGTCATCGGATGACACGAATGCGAAGTCGTCCGAGGGAGAATTCACAGGTTCTGCAAGGTGTACAGGTGGTTCCCATTTACCATATATCATAAAAGTATAATAAACATCCAGCTTCCCGTCACCACCGGGTCTGTCTGATGAAAAATAGAGTCTTCCGGAGGGACTGATAAAGGGATAATTCTCTGTTTCCGGAGAATTAACTCCGGGTCCAAGGTTTACAGGCTTCGACCATTCGTTATTCACAAATTCGCAGTAATATAAATCAGACTTACCCTGACCTCCGGGCATATCAGATGCAAAATACAGGTATTTACCATCTTTGCTAATTGAGGGTTGACCAATATCGTATTCAGTACTGTTGTATTTGAACGGACTTACAGAGTCGAGCCTGTCGCCTGATATTATACCTTTGAATATCCCTATATGGTTTGTGAAATTTCTTTTTGTAGCTATCCTGCTTGTCTCGATCTCACTTGAGAAATAAACAGTTCTTCCATCAGGAGCAACACAGAGAGGTCCGTTATTAAAGAACGAACTGCGGCTGCTCTTTATTTCAACAGGTTTTCGCCAGTCGGATGTATCTTCTCGCTCGGCAAAATATATATTATAAAGCCTTCTTCCGTCGAAAGAAGTGCGATCGGTAATTGCACTGAACCTTCTGTTTGAACAAAATAGAATCCCGTCGCGAAAGATAACCGGGGAAATTTCGCTGAACATACCGGTGTTAAACGGCAGCTTCTGAATCTTAAACAATGAAGGCTGCTGCTGTGCAAATGTGTTGGCCGGTACAAGCAGAGCGAAAAATAACAATATATGAGACAGCCTTTTTATCATAAACTTAGAAATAGCGCGGATTACCGGCGCTCACTTTATAACCGAATTCGTATCTTAATATAAACTCACTGGAACCTTTTGAATATGAACTCATTCTGCCCATAGGGTTATCATATGAAAAACCAAACATAAGCTGCGGATTTATCTGCACCTGCAGGATACCTACAGCTACCTGTTCCGATGTTCTCCATGAACCGCCAATCCAGATAAGGTCCCCTAATATCAGGTTCCCGTTAATATCAAGCTGGTTAATTCTTTTTGTATCATGAAAAGAATAGTTGAGGAGCATCGATGGCTTGAATTTTACAAAATCAGAGAATGTGATCAGTCCTCCACCGGTCAGGATAATATTATATTCTCCAAAGCTGTGATATGGCTCCAGTGTTCCTGTTGCCGTTCTCCTGTAGCTTAAAAATGCCGGCACCGACATGCCTGCAAAAATCTTATCGCTGAAATAATAGACTCCTGCTCCGACATTGGGTAAAACCCAGGCTTTATCATTAACAAAAACCGGATCATTAGGAGTGGTGAGGAACCTGTCAGCATCATTATTCGGATAGACAGTATTTGTCATATCTGCACCGGCTTTAAGACCGAAAGATATTTTACCTGTTCCCAGTTTTATCCTGTATGCATAGCTTGCATATATGCTTGTTGATTTTGTAAATCCGTATTGCATGAACTGGCCGAGCAGGCCAAGTGCCACCTTGTCATTTTTCATCGGGGTATGAAGAGAAACGGATTGAAAGACAGGAGAACCTGAAATGCCCATCCACTGCATGCGATACGATAAAAAAGTACTTAATGCACCTCTTGAACCGGCATAGGCCGGGTTTATTACAAGGCCGTTTTGTATATACTGGCTGTAAACAGGATAACCGAGGCTAATCCTTGCCGAATCACTTACAGACTGTCCTTGTACAACTGTTGCAACAGAAGCTGTAAATATGATGAATATCAGCCTGATCCTGGATATCATTTTGTATATATAATACTTTTTCAATGTCATCAGTTTCTTTTCAGTATAATAAATCCGGTCTTCATATCCACCCTGTCACCCGAAGTCATTTTAAACAGGTAGTAGTATGTGCCCTCAGGCAGGTCTTTACCTCTTGTATCTCTTCCATCCCAGTCTTCCCATATACTTCCACCTGTATTGGATGTTGTGAAGACAACCGATCCTGCCCCGTTAAGTATTTTAAGTTCTACATCAATATTTTCAGACAGGTTAAGACCTTCAATTATAAACTTATCATTTATGCCGTCACCATTAGGTGAAAAAGCTCTTGGAACAAAATCTTTATTTAGAAATACCGATACTGTATCTGACAGGCTACACTGTCCGGCATCCGTTGTCACTGTCCAAAGGAAGGAATTAGCTCCCTGCGACAGGTTTTTTACTTCGGTATTGTATTTAGCCGGATCAACTATTGAAACGCTACCTGATCCCAGGATAGTCCATTTTCCTGTTTCTCCGGCAAGTGGTGGAGCCGCATCCATCAATATTGTTTTATTAATTGAATAGATTGTCTGATCGGCCCCTGCATCAGGCTGACCGGGCATCGGGTTAACTACTATCATTACCGGGTTTGAGTTTGCCACGCCACAGTCATTCTTCCCGGAATATACAATTCGTCTGTAAGCCGATGAAAATGTCAGAACAGGAGGCCTGTAGTTTGCTGAATCACTTTTCAGATAACCGGTAATATCCTGCCATCCATGTAATGATGTACTGTCCTGCCATGTGAATGTGTAGATACCATCCCCTCCCGAAAGCATATTATCGCCATTTATACGCAAAGGTCTTGTTCCGGAACAGATTGACTGATCGGCACTTATACCAACATTTACAAGAGCCGGCAGTACAATAATTCTTAATTGGTTACTGCTTACTGTTGCACGAGGGTCAATGGCGGGAGAACTTACAGCCCTCCTTATCCATGTTGATTCTGTGAGTATTCCCGGGTTATACTGAAGATCAGTACCTGTTACCGGGGTCCAGTCAGAAGCTCCGGGAGAGTCAGCGGTTGAGCTGTACCAGCTAACCGAATATCCGTCTGACGGATTGGCGCTGCCACCGGAAGGTACCGAACCATTTACAGAAGAAGAAGCCTGTCCTATATAAATTGTATCAAGCAATATATTGTCGAAAGAGATAGTATTTAAAATTCTTGCATCAACAGTTATAAGCACCGGGTTGCTTAAATCGGTACATGCAGATGAACTGATCCTCCTCCTGAATGAAGTAGTCCAGGAAAGATGAGGTGGCTGGTATTCTGCCTGGTTTGTTGCTCCCGGTCCCGGAGCAGCGGGGAAGCCCGCAGTATCCCTTACCCATGAATAATTAAATGTGGACAGTCCTGCCCCTCCGGCAGGAACAGCAGACTGGGTCAGCTTGAGTGGTATACTGTCATAACCTATTGTCTGGTCGGCCTGAATAAGATTATTTGTTATAACCGGCCACACCTTCCTTGTTGCTGCACCGGAGGTGTCCTTACAGGCGTCCTGTTCACCCGACAATACTATCCTCCTGTAGAAATGATCTCCGGCTGGAAGGGATACTGAAGCATCAGGATCGTAGTCTTTCTGTGTGGCGCCTCCAATTGATGACCATGAGCCAGGTAAGTCCGTAGTACTCTGCTGCCATATATAACGGTAATCATTAATATCGCCTCCTGTTGGCCCGGCAACTGTTGCAAGATCCGTGTTTCCCCCGAAACAAATTGTATCATTAAGCTGCACGAAACCGTTAGATCCGATATCCTGAAGAACAGTAAACTTCACTATAGCGGTATTGTCCCTGCAACGTCCTGAAATGACGGTACGCCTGTACCAGGTATCTTTGGTAAGGCCACCGGCCGGGTTCGGATCATATTCCTTCGTTATTTCTGTTGCAAGAGGTGAACTCCAGGAACCACCCACCGTACTGTCCTGCCATACATACTTCAGAAATTGCGACGGATAAGTCAGATCAGGAGTTCCCTGGGTTATCAGGGCCGGATCTGTGTTAATACAAATAGTATCCGGATTTGCCACAATAACGTTATTCTGTATCTGCGACTGCACTATGATCATTACGGGTTTACTGATATCAACAATGGCGGGTATCGAATTGTCGGTTATTGTTCGTCTGAACCATACTGTCGCTGTTTCAATCGATGTGGGTGTATAATTAACAGGATCAGGGTCATTTGAAAGGGTTATGGGTGCGGTAAAGGCAGCATCATAGCTCTTCTCCCAGGTATAGGTATACGGTAATGTTCCGCCCAGGGGTTGTGTTCCTGTTATCTTAGGAGGTAGAGTGCCCGAACATATCGAATCAACCTGGTTTCCTGTCACGGAAGATTCAATTGTATTAAAAAGAAATCCGTTAAGATTAGCCAGGAAATTAAGTCTTTTTTCACCTGTGGCTCCGTCAGCATTGGCATCGGGACCTAAATAATTACCGGCAAGGCCCCCACTAATGGAATCTGTAACATTTGCAGGGTAGTTGTTATTCACATAAATTAGACCGCCACCTCCGCCACCTCCGGGACCCGCTGTACCCGGATTATCTCCTCCGTTACCACCGGAGGCAACCAGTTTAAGTTGTGATGACCCAAAATTCCTGACATATAATGCAATGGACCCCCCAGCTCCTCCTCCGCCTGAGCCGGCAATTCCCACTGCCGTACCCCCGGGCATACCATTGGAGACAATCCGGCCACCGTTACCTTCAATTGTATCTGCGACAATTATAACAATAC
>DATFLA010000368.1:0-5100 GCA_035268305.1 Bacteroidales bacterium
TTGCTTGATTTTACTATAATCCGCGATAAGATTCCTATTTACAGTCTCGATGCTGCCTACATGCTGGATGGTCAGACCGGTTATATTAAGCTTAACAAGTTCGCAGCAACAACAGACAAGGAATTCACCGATGCTGTTGAGAAGCTTGAGAAGAAGAACATGAAAAACCTTGTTCTTGACCTGCGTGGTAATGGTGGTGGTTACATGCTGGCTGCCACTGCAGTGGCTGATAAATTCTTTGCAGACCCGAGACTTATCGTGTACCTTGTGGGACGTAAGACACCCCGGCAGGACTATAAATCGACAGGTTCCGGTATGCTGTCATCAGCACGTCTCGTAATTCTTACTGATGAAGGTTCTGCTTCTGCCAGTGAAATACTCTCCGGTGCTATTCAGGACTGGGACCGTGGTGTCATTATGGGAAGAAGAACATTTGGGAAGGGTCTTGTTCAAAACGGGTTTTATCTTAACGACGGGTCTATGATCAGGCTTACTGTTGCAAGGTATTATACCCCTACAGGAAGATCTATCCAGAGACCATATAACGAGGGATATGATAAGTATATGGAGAACTTTTACAAGAGGTTTACTGACGGCGAATTATTGTCGGCTGACAGTGTACATTATAAAGACTCACTCAAATATAAAACACTTATTAATAAGAGACCTGTATACGGAGGGGGCGGTATTATGCCCGATGTCTTTGTATCTGTCGACACTACATATAACTCACCATATTTCAATAAGCTTTATGCACACAACATACTAAATACTTTTACACTCGAATATTACGATAAGAACAGAGATCAACTGAATGCCAGATATCCGACTTTTAGTGATTTTAAGAATAACTTCAGCTTTTCTGATTCTGACATTAAGGACTTAATAGCACAGGGCGAAGCTGCGGGTGTAAAATACGATGAAGAGCAGTTCAATAAATCAAAACCTGAGATATTGCTTATATTAAAGGGACTGGTAGCAACAAATATATGGCAGACAAATGAATATTTTGAGATTATAAACCAGGATGACAAGGTTATCAAAAGAGCATTAAAAGTGATCTCCGATAAAAACACATACAACCATATCCTGGGTTATGATTAGCAGAGTATTATAATTTTCGGAATGAGGTTCATTGCAAAAACGCTCTTCGGCCTTGAAAAAGTACTGGCTGGTGAACTCGCTGATCTTGGGGCAGATGATATCCGTCAGGCTAACAGGGCTGTTCTGTTCAGTGGCAGCATGGAATTACTTTATACTGTCAATTACTGTTCCCGCACTGCCTTATCAGTGCTTATGCAGATATCGGAATTCAGGATAAGATCGAAGGATGATCTTTACAGGAACGGGCTAAAAGTTGATTGGGGCCGGTACCTGGGTCCTAATGATACCTTTTCCATCAGTCCTGTTGTTAATTCTCCTTTTTTCAGTCATACAGGATACCCGGGACTGATACTGAAGGATGCCGTAGCTGATTATTTCAGGAAAAATACCGGTAAACGACCTTCTGTGGATACCGTTGACCCTTCACTGGCCATAAACCTGCACATAAGCAATGACATTGTAACTATTTCCCTGGACTCTTCAGTTGTACCTCTTTTTAAAAGGGGCTACAGGCAGACTGCTGCAGTTGCACCGCTTAATGAAGCACTGGCTGCCGGGATACTTATGCTTTCCGGCTGGGATGCATCTGCATCGATGACAGATGCCATGTGCGGCTCCGGAACTCTGCCAATTGAAGCTGCCATGATGGCCTGCCATATCCCTGCCGGGAAATTCAGGAAGAGTTACGGTTTTGAGAAATGGAAGGATTTTGATCTTGACCTTTTTGAATCAGTTAAGGAGTACTATAACAATTTAATAATTAATGCACCTGTAAAGATTCGTGCCAATGATATTTCTGCTGAAGCAGCTGATCAAACACGCTCCAATCTGTTGAATGCAGGATTAACAGATGCTGTAAGGGTAACAGTATCGGATTTCAGCGAGATGAGCAGTGAAGGAAGTGGAGGTTTTATCTTCCTTAATCCGCCGTACGGGCAAAGGATTAAGAACACAGAAATAAATGAGCTATACTCTATGATAGGCACTAGCCTGAAACATAATTTTCCTGGCAATACGGCATGGCTAATATCATCCAACCGGGAATCACTAAAGAAAATCGGGTTGAAACCGGCAGCAAAATACACCCTCTTTAACGGACCTCTTGAGTGCCTCCTTCTCAAATATGAATTGTATGAAGGGTCAAGAAAATCGCGAATCTCCGATGTCACCTGAAAACATTCGTTGATCACATTATAATATAACTTTGATCAAAAACTGCTGCGATATTTTTACTTCCCTGTAGCATAGATGGTAAAATTTGCTAACTTCAGATTTTTATTATATTTGTTCTTATTAAACTATACCATTTCTTAAATGAAGCTTAGATGAGCTTTAATGTAGAGAATTATTTTTCGGATCTGTCCGACAGGGATGTTATTCTTTTTTACAAGGGTAATGTTGATTCTGATGTAATAAACCAGATCCTTGACTCAGTAGAGGAAAAGATGGTTGCCATCAGTGAACAGCCAAAGCTGCGGAAGAGAGTTTATAATGTACTTGTTGAAAGTCTCCAGAATCTGTATCATCATGTTGACAGGGTACCTGAGGACTTTGAGGACCAGACATCTGAGAAATTTGGTTTGCTTTTAGTGAAGAAGGTAAGTGGAGGGTATAAAATTACTACCGGTAATTTTATAAATACCGCTAATATTGAAAAGCTTGAGGAGAAAATCAAGCGCATTAACCGGTCAAGCCACGAAGAGATAAAAGAATTGTATAAGTTTATCCTCAACCATCAGCGGATATCCGCGAAGGGAGGGGGAGGTCTCGGACTGGTAGATATAGTCAGAAAAACCGGTAATAAGCTTGTTTATGAGTTCAAGCAATATAGTGATAAGTACTCCTTCTTTTACCTTAATATTTTAGTTACTGAAGAGGTATAATTCAATTTAAATCTGATAAATATGGAACCGATCATTATTGAAGGAACGCCGAAAACCCCAACTGTAAAATTTGATGCCAGTGATGGTGTATTTGAAATAAAGGGACGATCTATTCCTGAAAATTCAGTGGAATTCTACAAGCCGTTGGTAGATTGGCTCGATGGCTATAAAGAAGATCCTTTACCTAAAACCATTGTTAATATACGTCTTGAATATTTCAATACAAGTTCATCGAAATGTATACTGGATGTTTTTAAGAAACTGGAGACAATTCACAAATCAAAATACGAAGTGGAGGTGAACTGGTATTATGAGGAGGATGATGAGGATATGCTTGAAGCAGGCGAAGACTATGAATCCATCATTCGTGTTCCGTTTAAAATGATTGAGATAGAAGAGTGATCTGTACAGGTTTCCCTTTTTATCAGATTGATCAATAAAAATAAAAAGAGGCTGTCATAAATATGACAGCTTTTTTGTTTTCCTGTTCTAATACTATCTTTTTCTGAAGATCAGTCTGTGGTCCTGTATTTCTTGCCTATGATCCTTTCACCCGATTCCAGCACTTTCTTAAGAAGTCTGAAATACAATACCAAATATAGAATAAGTGTCATATACCATATAACGATCACATTGACAATGTAAGTATTTATGAAGTATCCTGAGATCTTCTTTGTGGGAGAGTAAAAATGTGCCCTGATGAAGCTGAATTGCGGATCCATGTAAATTGGTTCCAGCTTTTGAACTATCTGGCCCTTGTAATCGAGTGTTTTTATTGATTCATTCTTATTTGTCACAAATTCTTCCAGCGACTCATTCGCATAATCGTCCCTCAGTTTAAGAAATGCTTTGCTGTTCCTGTTTTGCATACGTGTTATCAGGGCATCCTTACGGTCTTTTGCATTATTATAATATGCAACATAATACTTCCTTACCCTTTCTATGTAGCTGAGAGCATCTTTAACCACTTCAGAAGTAACCTTCTCCGGTGTCAACTGACCGACGGAGGGGAATGTTAGTTCCGGGGTAACCTCATTCTGTTTCGCCAGTTCATTATGTACTATAAGCAGCTTCTCTTTAAAATCATCACTACGGGTACCTCTTTCAAGGTCATTCTGAATGTTTTCCAGCTTTCCCCTCAGTTCAACATTCCAGTAGTCTTTTTTGAAACGTGCCTTACTCATTGCCTTATCATAAGGATAGAACATTATTTCATATTTGTTATCTATGTACTGTTCCACTGCAAGAGCCTCATATCCCCACCTGGCTGTAATAAGATCACCATAAAACGGAATGGCGACAGGCGAGGATATATTAGGATTAAGTTTTTCAAATTTTACTATGACACCGCTGAGTATTATCTGTGGAATGACAAGAAAAGGTATAAGTATATATATAGTCACAACAGTCTTAAAACTGTCGGAGATGACAAGTCCCAGCATATTTGCACTGGCCCAGCAGCTGAATAATACAATCCAGTACTGGAACATCATTCCTTTTATTCCTGTTATGCCGTTACCTATCAGCACGAATGTGAAAGCCTGGATTGCTGATATGGCAAACTGGACAAATACCTTCGACATAAGATAGCTGTTCCAGCTCAGGTTGAGAAACGATTCCCTCTTAAGTATTTTCCTGTCTTTGATTATTTCTTCCGCACTAACTGTCAGCCCCATGAATATTGCCACTATGACAGACATGAATATATAAACGGGCAGGTTACTGTTATTATACAGGGTGTAATGAGCATTCTTGGCGCTCTCGTCGAAATACCTGATAAGAAACGACAGGAAAAAAGCAAGTACCGGTGCCTCAAGCAGAGTGATTAACATATACTGCTTGTCGGAGATCTTTGTCAGGATATCTCTTTTGGCGAAGACAAAAAACTGGTTTAGCTTATTTGGAGTCTTGAAATTTATTTCCGGGATAGCTCCTCCCGGTTCTCTCCTGTCTTCTTTTGATTCGGCACGGTACAGAGAACTCCAGTCCGCAGGTGATATCCTGCGTGTTTCGGTAGGCTTGCCACTTTCAGTAAATACCTTGGTCTCAACAATATTGAATATCTGTTCAGGGTTTACATTACCGCAAACATAGCATTCGCTCTCGTTGTAGT
>DATFLA010000369.1:0-10441 GCA_035268305.1 Bacteroidales bacterium
GGGAGATACTGATTCATGGGGAAGATTGGGGAGTTTAACAATTTCATCCCTGAGCTCATTTTCTATCGGGCCCATTTTCTCTGTGAGCAATTTAATGTTCTCTTTAAGAGAATATGTTTTTTCCTTAGCGGCTTCTGCTTCGGCTTTTTGCCCCGACTTCATAAGAATGCCTATTTCTTTTGAGAGGCGGTTCATTTCTGCCTGCAGGTTGTCGCTTCGGGTTTGTATATCCCGGCGTTCAGCATCAAGCTGAATTATCCTGTCAGTAATCTGTGAAGCATCAAAATTCTTGATTTTCAGACGCTCAACGACAAAATCCCTCTGTTCGCGTATAAGGTTTATGGTTAACATATTACAGGTTGATTTAATAAAAAAAGCAGGCCCGCTAAAGCCTGCTGTAAAAGTATTAAAAACTCCCGATATACTTTCCCGCCATAAGAAAGAATTTCGGTATCAGTATTTTTGGGGATAACAGATTATTTTGTAGCCGGTTTAACGGATACGTATGTCTTGTTATCTTTCCTTTTTGAGAACTCAACTTCGCCGTCGGTGAGTGCAAAAAGAGTATGGTCCTTTCCAAGTCCTACATTCAGACCCGGGTTATGTTTTGTACCTCTCTGGCGCACTATTATGTTGCCTGCCTTAGCGGTCTGGCCGCCAAAAAGCTTCACGCCCAGCCTTTTACTGTGGCTCTCGCGACCGTTACGTGAACTACCTGCTCCTTTCTTATGTGCCATAATTCTATATTTTTAAATGCTTTAACTTACTATTCCTCTTTATCTTTTGCCGGTTTTTTTACGGCTGTTTTTTTGGCGGCCGGTTTTTTAGCGGCAGGCTTTTTCTCTGCCGTTTTCTTTTCAGCGGGCTTCTTTTCGGCTGGTTTTTTTGCCGGTGCTTTCTTTTCAGTAGCTTCAGCTCCTGCGGAAGCTGCCTTTACAGCTGCAGGTTTCTCTTCCTTCACTGGTTCAGAAACTGCTGCTTCAGCAGGCTTTGTTTCCTCTTTTTTAGCGGCAGTCTTTTTTGTTCCGCCTTTTGCCGAGATATTCATGATCTCAACATGTGTCATGTTCTGGCGATGACCGTTTTTAACACGGTAACCTTTTTTCCTCTTCTTCTTGAAGACAATAACTTTATCGCCTCTCATGTGCTCGAGTATTTTACCCTCAACAACGGCACCCTTAATAGTAGGTTCGCCTATTGTTATTTTACCGTCATCTTCAATGAGAAGGACATTGTCAAACTCAACACCGGAACCTTCTTTTTCTTCCAGGCGATGAACGAAAATCTTTCTGCCTGCTTCTACTTTAAACTGCTGGCCTGCAATTTCTACGATTGCGTACATCTTGATTAATTTTTACGTTACTCCGTGAGGCGTGAATGATCTTTCGATCGTACAACTTTACAGAGCCCCTTCGGATTTATTTTAATTCGGACTGCAAAGATAATCAAATAAGGTAATTTACAAACCGATACTTTCAAATTTTTAATGTTTAATTCTTAAGCAAGACACAGGTTTTGAGATATGGATAATACGTCTGTGTTGTTCTTCTCAAGTGATCGTACTGATACAGTTCCGAATTTTAATTGTTATTAGCCGGGAAGCCTTCCTGCTGCATTGTTTAAACAGCTTTTGTGAGATTCCCGTTGAAAAAAAGAGTTAACATTCCCGGAGTCATTCTGCTAATATCTTTATATTTGCCAGAGACATTATAAATAAAGGATATTTACCACGGGGTATTAAGTTTTAATATGAAGAGAGTAAAGCTTAAGGTAATGGGCATTTCCTACAGTCAGACACAGTCTGGTGCCTATGCATTGATTCTTGTAGAGGAAAACGGGGAAAGGCGTATACCCATTATCATAGGAGGCTTTGAGGCACAAGCCATTGTGATTAAGCTGGAAAACCTCGAACCCCCCAGGCCTTTAACACACGACCTTTTTAAGAGATTTGCTGATGAGTTCAGTATATCAGTAACCGAAGTTATGATTTATAAGCTTGAAGAGGGAGTGTTTTATGCAAGGCTGGTATGTAATAACAGCGAGAAGGAGTATACGATAGACAGCCGCACATCTGATGCAGTAGCCCTTGCATTGAGATTTGGCTGCCCGATATTTATAAGCGAAGACATTCTCGAGAAAGCAGGGATCACACTTAACCCTGCTGATACTGATACAACAGAGCCTGATGAGGCAGACAGCATTCTCAGTCCGGATAGTGGCAAATATGATTCATATTCGGATGAGGAACTTTATAAGATGATAGATGAATCAGTAAAGACCGAGGATTATGAACGCGCTGCAAATGTCAGAGATGAGCTTGAGAGAAGAAAGAAAAAGAAAAAAGACTGAGTTCTTCCTAAAAAAGACTGAAACCCTAAACCTATAATATAATGAAAAAATCATTGTTACTTTTACTTTTATCAGTATTTGCAGTGACGGCAGTTACCGCAAAGGATTATAAAATCAGTTCCCCGGATAATAAGATAGTACTTACAATAAGTGTCGGACCGGAAATAAGCTGGTCGGCTGTTTATAACGGCAATGAAATTGTAAGTGCCACCAGGATAGCAATGATTCTTGAGGATGGCACTATCCTCGGGGATAATGAAAAAGTCAGGAAAGCAAAGTCAAGCAGTCTTAATGAGATAATTAAGCCTGTTGTTCCCAATAAAAGATCGGAAGTATTAAATAACTGCAATATCCTCGAATTGACATTCAGGTCGGGGTTTTCGCTGCAGTTCAGGGCATATAATGATGGTGTTGCCTATAGGTTTGTGACAGCGTATAAGGGTGATATAACAGTCAAAAATGAAGTATCTCAATATGCTTTTCCTGAAGGATCACACTCCTTTTTCCCTGAGGAGACAAGTATGATGTCGCATAACGAGAGGACATTTATTTATTCATCGCTCGACACAATAGACAACAAGCACCTGGCAAGTCTGCCCACTCTTTTCAGGGCAAACGGAACAGACGTTCTTATAACCGAATCGGATATAGAAGACTACCCTGGTATGTGGCTTAGGGGAGAAGGATCGGGAAAACTGTCTGGAACCTGGGCAAAGTACCCGGCTAATGAGAAGCTTCAGGGCGACCGCAACCTTTTTGTAACCAGTACAGAGGATTATATCGCAAAGACATCCGGTTCACGGACATATCCATGGAGAGTATTTGCCATCGACCCTACTGATATTAAGCTTATAGAAAATGATATTGTCTATCGCCTGGCTCCTCCCAGCAAAATTGAAGACACGAAATGGATCGAACCCGGACAGGTAGCCTGGGACTGGTGGAATGCCAACAATGTTTATGGTGTCGATTTCAGGGCAGGGATCAATAATGAAACATATAAGTACTATATTGATTTTGCTTCCCGGAATGGAATTAAATATATAATACTTGATGAAGGATGGTATAAACTGGGAGATGTTCTTTCACAGGTTCCGGGAATTGATGTTCCGGAGCTGTGCAGGTATGCTGAGAGTAAAAATGTTGGTGTTATACTGTGGGTTGTATGGAAATCATTCCAGGACAAGATGGACGAAGCTGTGGCGCAATATGAAAAATGGGGTGTCAAAGGTGTTAAGGTTGACTTTATGCAGAGAGATGACCAGAAAATGGTGAATTTTTACCGCGAAGCTGCCAGGAAGACGGCAGAACATCATCTTCTGATAGATTTCCATGGTGCTTATAAACCGGATGGCATAAACAGGACCTGGCCGAACGCTCTTACCCGTGAAGGTGTCAAAGGAATGGAAAATGATAAGTGGAGTACAGAAATAAATCCCGATCATGATGCTACATTACCTTATACAAGGATGGTAGCCGGTGCCATGGATTATACGCCGGGAGCAATGGTTAACATGGACAGCGTGAATTTCAGACCTCTTTATTCCCGTCCTGAAAGTCAGGGAACAAGGGCCCATCAGGTAGCTCTTTATGTGATCTATGAAAGTCCCCTGCAGATGCTGGCCGACAGCCCATCAAATTATATGAAGGAACAGGAAACGACCGATTATATAGTAAAGATACCTGTTGTTTGGGATGATATTGTCGGTCTCGATGGCAAGGTCGGAGATTATGTGCTGCTGGCACGCCGCACCGGAAAAGACTGGTATGTCGGAGCAATAACCGACTGGAAGAGCCGCGACCTGAAGCTTGACCTTTCATTCCTCCCGGCAGGGAAATATGATCTCGATATTTTCGAGGATGGGATAAATGCCGACAGGTATGCCAGCGACTACAAACATTATAAAACAACTGCTGCTTCAGGCGATGTAATGACAATACACCTTGCCCCGGGCGGTGGATGGGTGGCAAGGATCACACCATTACAGTAATAATTTAAATATCACCTGATGAAACAATATCTTGATCTGCTCGATAATGTCCTAACCAACGGCGTTGAGAAGTCAGACAGAACAGGTACAGGTACAATAAGTGTTTTTGGTTACCAGATGAGGTTCAACCTTCACGACGGGTTTCCCCTGCTGACAACGAAGAAACTCCATCTCAAGTCTATACTTCACGAACTCCTATGGTTTATTTCCGGTAGCACAAATATTTCTTACCTGCAGGATAACGGGGTCAGGATATGGAATGAATGGGCCGACAGTGACGGTAATCTTGGTCCTGTTTACGGGTACCAGTGGAGATCGTGGCCGGCAACTGACGGAAGAAAGATCGACCAGCTTGAAAATGTTATTAAATCAATAAAAAAGTCTCCTGATTCACGCAGGCATATTGTAAGTGCATGGAATGTAGGTGAGCTTGAAAAGATGGCGCTGCCGCCGTGCCATATCCTTTTCCAGTTTTATGTTGCTAACGGGAAACTTTCGTGCCAGCTATACCAGAGAAGTGCCGACATCTTCCTTGGTGTACCTTTTAATATAGCTTCATATGCGCTTCTGACACTCATGGTCGCAAATGTAACCGGTCTTGAGCCGGGAGAGTTTATCCATACTCTCGGCGATGCACATATTTACCTTAATCATATTGACCAGGTTAAGCTTCAGCTGACTAGGGAGCCATATAAACTTCCTTCCATGATTATTAATCCGGGTAAAAAAGATATTGCTGATTTCAAATATGAAGATTTTACTCTTAAAGATTATATTTCACATCCCCATATAAAAGGGGATATTTCGGTATAATACACTATTTATGATATCAATTATTGTAGCTGTTTCAGATGACTGGGGTATAGGAAAGGATAATGACCTGCTGTGGAATATCCCGGAAGACATGAAAAGATTCAAGAGCCTTACAATGGGCAATACAGTTATAATGGGTAAAAAGACATGGGAATCTCTGCCGCGCAAGCCTTTGCCGGGAAGAAAAAATATTGTCCTGACAGATACTCCCGGAGAATATATAAACATGGCTGTCACGGCTTACTCCATTGAAGATGCCCTGAGTAAATGCGAAAAGGGAGAAGAGATATTTGTTATAGGGGGGGGAAGTGTTTACAGGCAGTTTATGCCCCTGGCCGACAGGCTTTATATAACCCATGTTCAAAGCTCATCCCCCGCCGACGTTTTCTTCCCGGAGATAGATTCTGGAATATGGGAAAAAGTCAGTGTTGAGGAATTCGGGATAAGTAAAACAAACAGTGTCCCTTATAGTTATGTAATATATGAACGTATAAGCAAAAACGGTGATATTTAAAATTTAAGCATCTCAGAAAAAAATTTCGTCACAGGTTAAACCTTTCCGGCATCTTTCAATCTAAAAGGTGTAGATCGGAAATATAAACCTAAAAAATAGAAATTATGAAGACGAAGTTTTTTATTATCATGGCTGCTTTTGCATTCTTTTCCCTGTATTCCTGTACAAAGGAGGATACTATAACTCAGGTAAGTGTCGATTATGCCGACGATGATGCAGTGAGCACAGCAGTATTTGACGATGTTTTTAATACTGTGGATAATGCTGATATTATCCTTGACAGTTATTCCCTGTCGAAATCATTGAACACAGTTGTAACGGATACATGTCCTGAGATTACTATTACGCCTCTTACACCGGGAGTATGGCCGAAGACAATCACTATCGATTTCGGTACAGGTTGTACAGGTTTGTATGATAATACACGTTCCGGGAAGATAATAATTGAGATAACAGGTCCGAGGAGAGAAGAAGGTTCTCTGAAGACAGTTACGTTTGAGGATTATTATTTCAATGGCATTAAGGTTGAAGGGACTCACCAGGTTGAGAATCTGGGATACAATACCAATCTTAATCTCGTCTTTGCCGTAAGGCTGATGGATGGTAAGCTCACTCTTCCTGACGGACAGACAATAGAACATTCATTCCAGCACCAGAGAGAATGGACGGCAGGCATGCAGACAAGGAACATATGGGACGATGAGTTCCTTGTAACGGGAACGGCAACAGGAAAAACAATAAACGGCCAGGCATATACAAATACAATCATGACAGCCCTGAAATGGGAGAGGGCCTGTCGTTTTGCAGTAAGCGGCAGTGTTAGTGTCGATGTTGATGGTTCGGATCCTGTTGTTATTGATTACGGGACCGGTAACTGTGATAATGTTGCTACGGCTACATGTAACGGAGAGACGAAACAGTTGCAGTTAAGATTCAGACACAGGCTGATGACAAACAACTAGGAGAAGCAGGTTTTCACAACTATATATCAACTGACGAGCCCGCCTTGTTACGAAAGTACAGGCGGGCTCTTTAATATCTATTAAGAATGGCTGTCTCAGGATGCTCTCAGAACCTTCAGATTTATGTGTTCCAGCCTGTGACTGGCGTAGTCGATTGTGATTTCCAGTTCATTGCTTTCGTGCGATGGCATTTCATACATGGCATCCAGCATAATGGCTTCGCATATCGATCTCAGTCCCCTTGCCCCCAGCTTGAATTCTATTGCTTTATCGACGATATAATCAAGAACTCCTTCTGCAAATGTCAGTTCAATGTTATCCATCTTGAACAACTTAATATACTGTTTGACAAGTGCATTCTTTGGTTCTGTAAGGATAGCCCTCAGGGCGTCCCTGTCGAGCGGGTCGAGATGTGTGAGTACGGGAAGTCTTCCGATAATCTCAGGGATAAGGCCATACGACCTAAGGTCCTGCGGCGAGATATACTGCAAAAGGTTATCCTTATCGACTTTGTCTCTTATTTTTGATGCACCGAAACCTACTATCTGTGTATTAAGGCGCTGGGCTATCTTCTTTTCGATACCTTCAAAAGCACCGCCGCATACAAATAGAATATTTTTGGTATCAACAGGTATCATCTTCTGTTCAGGATGCTTCCTTCCTCCCTGGGGAGGAACATTAACAACAGATCCTTCGAGCAGTTTCAGAAGTCCCTGCTGAACGCCCTCGCCCGATACGTCGCGGGTAATTGACGGGTTATCGCTTTTTCTTGCTATCTTATCGATCTCATCTATGAAGACTATACCTTTTTCTGCCGCCTTAACATCATAATCGGCATTTTGAAGGAGCCTTGTAAGCAGACTCTCAATGTCTTCACCCACATAACCTGCTTCTGTAAGAACCGTAGCATCAACAATGGTAAAAGGTACGTGCAGCATCCTTGCTACTGTCCTGGCAAGAAGTGTTTTCCCCGTTCCCGTTTCTCCTACAAGAATGATATTGGATTTTTCAATCTCGATATCATCCGGGTTAGGTTTTTGCATCAGCCTTTTATAGTGATTATAAACAGCGACTGAGATTATCTTTTTTGCCATATCCTGACCAATGACATACTGATCGAGGAAGTTCTTAATTTCTACAGGCTTAAGAAGATTTATTGTTGTAAAGTCAATATTCTTCTTGCTGCCGAGTTCTTCGTTCATGATGCTATAGGCCTGCTCTATGCAATGGTCGCATATATGGCCTTCAAGACCGGCAATAAGCATATTTGTCTCTTTCTTGGTTCTGCCGCAAAAAGAACATTTATCCATTTTCCCGAATAATATTATTTAGAAGTTCTCTGGAGTATCTCATCAATCATTCCGTAATCCTTGGCTTCCTGGGATGTCATCCAGTAGTCGCGGTCGGAATCTTTTTCAACTTTCTCGAAAGGGTTTCCTGAGTGAAGGGCAATTATTTCATACAATTCCTTCTTTAGTTTCATTATTTCCCTTACAGTGATTTCGATATCGGAAGCCTGTCCTTCTGCACCTCCCATAGGTTGATGTATCATAATCCTTGAGTGTTTAAGTGCAGATCTCTTACCCTTTGTTCCCGCCGTAAGAAGTACAGCTCCCATTGATGCTGCCATACCCGTACAGATAGTAGCAACATCGGCCGAGATGTATTGCATCGTATCATAAATACCCAGTCCCGCACTTACCGATCCTCCGGGGGTATTGAAATAGATCTGTATATCTTTACCGGGGTCTGAAGAGTCGAGATAGAGCAGCTGTGCCTGTATTATATTGGCAACATAATCATCGATGGGAAGACCAAGGAATATGATCCTGTCCATCATAAGACGTGAGAACACGTCCATAGAAGCGACATTAAGTTGTCTTTCCTCAATAATAGTAGGTGAGATGTAACTTCCGTATATTGATGTATATCTGTGCAGGTTAAGACTGCTGATATTAGCTTTGCTTTTTGCATATTTCCCAAAATCGTCCAGGATATCCATTTTCTGTTCAGTTTAAAAATTATCAGACAAAGATAATAAAATAATACAAAAAGCTGGTTGAAGGGAGTTTCTATTCAAACAGCTTATTGAACTCTTCAACAGTCACTTGGCTTGGTTCCTGTTTTACCATATCCTTAATCAGGAGCAAAACTTTATCATCAAGTATTTTGTCAGCTATTCTTTTTGCGTCTTCTTCCCTTTTAAGTGTTTCTTTTGCATAGTTTGTTATCTGTTCATCAGTAGCATAGAACAGGCCGTACTGCTGGAACTGGTATCTTGTGATGTTTTTAGCTTCATCAACCAGCTCATCCTCAGATATTTTTACTTCGTTGTCCCTGGCAACTTTGTTACGGATAAGTTGCCATTTAAGGTCTTTTCTGAAGCTGTCAAATTCCTGGTCGATCTGTTCGGCAGTAGTATTTTCATTTACCCTGAGCAGCCATTTTTTAAGGAATTCCTCCGGAAACTTCATATCTGTTTTTTCTATTGCCATGTTCTTGAGATCGATCATAAGCTTATAATCGGTTTCTTTTTTAAGGTTTGCTGCTATCTCTTCCTCGAGTTTTGCCATGAATTCTTCTTCCGATTTCACCGTTCCTTCACCGTAAACCTTGTCGAACAGTTCCTGGTTGACCTCCGCCGGGTAAAAACGGCTTATCTCATTAATCGTAAACCTGAAGTTACCATCTATGTTTTCAGCTTCTTCCTTCTTAATACGCAGTATTCCGGCTACTTCAGAGTCATTGGGGAAAGCTTTCTTAATATCAAAATCAATTGTATCTCCGGTTTTTTTCCCTATAAAAAGCTTCTTTATCTTATCATCTTTAACAATATCCACTCCAAGTGAAGTATCTTCGGCATAAAGTCCGTCGGATGCAACATTCCCTTCCGCATCCAGTGCTGCAATATTACCTTTAATGACATCTTTTTCTTCAGTAGTGTCGGCATTTCTGAGTTCACCGAAACGACGTTTGTAATTATCGAGGTAATCATTTCTTACCTTGTCATCAATTATGATCTCATATTCTGTTACCTTGTTCTTTTTTGTCAGAGAGAGCTCAACAGCCGGGGCTATGCCTATCTCAAAAGAGAATGTGAATTCTTCCCGGGTATCAAAGTCAATAACTTCCTGTTCATTGTCTTTTGGAATGGGATCACCGAGTATTTCAATCTTCTCCTCGGTAATATATTTCTGGATATTATCAGTTACAACCTTGTTTATCTCGTCAATCTGAACTGCCCTGCCATAAATCTTCTTTACCACGCCAATTGGAACCATTCCCGGACGAAATCCTTTAATGGAAGCCTTTTTGCGATAATCCTTCAGTACTTTTTCAACGTTACCCTCATAATCGGGTTTTTCGATCTTTATATTCAGAACTGCATTAAGATCGTCGATGTTTTCTCTGGTGATGTTCATTTCAGCAATTGTTAATTGACTAGTTAAAAAAACCGCCAAAACGCGCTATCATAGATCGTTACGGGCGGCTTGATATTTTTGTGCGGATGAAGGGACTCGAACCCCCACGTCACGAGGACACAAGATCCTAAGTCTTGCTCGGCTACCAATTACGACACATCCGCGTAAAATTTTCCGCAAAAGTAAAATAAATTCTCTTTAAAACAAACTGCAGTTTTTACCGGCGAAGCTCAAAGTTCTTTCCGAGGTACACTTTTCTTACATGCTCATCGTCTGCCAGTTGAGCGGCAGTGCCGGATTTAAGTATCCGGCCTTCAAAAAGAAGGTATGCCCTGTCGGTTATTGACAGAGTCTCATGAACATTATGATCAGTAATCAGAATGCCTATAT
>DATFLA010000370.1:0-5211 GCA_035268305.1 Bacteroidales bacterium
CGGTCTTATAATCGGTAATATCTCCCTCAAAGCTTACATCACCTGTTCCTGTAACATAGTTCAGGTTAGTCTGTGCTTTGCACTTATCTATAAGAGCATCGGTGAGTGTCTGGCTTAGCCCAACCTGCACCAGAGGCGCCCTGTTTTGAAAATAGGCGACGCTGAAAGTCTTTATTTCCGGTGCTATACTTGCCCCGGAAAAACTATAGTTCACCGAACATCCTCCGAAAAGAAGAACCAGTGCAGGGAACAGTGTGAGCCTCTTCAGGAGGAACAGTTTTCCCTTCCGGTTTTTACGACTCAATACCATACTCCTTTATTTTTCTGTAAAGTGTCCTTTCGGAAATCCCCAGCTCCCTGGCAGCCATTTTTCTCTTTCCGCTATATTTTTCCAGGGCTTTTTTTATCATTTCAACTTCCTTGTCGGCCAGAGACAATGACTCTTCAATTATTTCTTCCGTATCCTGGATATCCTTGTGAACGCTATGCTGTTTGATAAGATCGGCAGGAGGAGCTTCTTCCTGCCGGTGATTCATATTTTCTTCACCGGCGTCGCGGAAAAGGTTATTAATGATCCTCTGGTCTGTTCCCTGTAGTGATGTGTCGATATCCCCTTTCCTTAACAAATCAAAGACAAGTTTTTTAAGATCTGTCATGTCACTTTTCATATCGAAAAGTATCTTGTAAAGAATCTCTCTCTCTGATGCAAATGACCTGTCATCATCCTTCCTGATAAGGGCAGGGAGCTTAGTTCCACCATAATCAGGAAGATAGCTCCTCAGTGATGAGGCATTTATCTCTCTCTCATTTTCTATAATGGATATCTGTTCAGTAATATTTTTTAACTGCCGCACATTACCGGGCCAGGCATAAGCCATCAGCATGTTCCTAGCATCCTGGTCAAGCCTTATTGCCGGCATCCTGTATTTCTCAGCAAAATCGACAGAGAATTTACGGAACAAAAGGAAGATATCATCTCCCCTTTCACGTAACGCCGGAATCCGTATGGGAACAGTATTCAGACGGTAAAAAAGATCTTCCCTGAACCGGCCGTTTTCAATTGCCTTCGGCACATCGATGTTACTTGCAGCAATAACCCTGACATTTGTTTTCTGTACCTTCGACGATCCGACCCTTATAAACTCACCTGTTTCCAGCACCCTTAACAATCTGACCTGGGTGGAAAGAGGGAGATCAGATATTTCATCAAGAAAAATTGTACCCCCGTCAGCAACTTCGAAATATCCCTTCCTGCTTTCAGTAGCACCTGTGAAAGCACCCTTTTCGTGACCAAAAAGTTCAGAATCAATAGTCCCTTCAGGTATAGCTCCGCAGTTCACTGCAATATACTGTCCGTGTTTCCTGCTGCTATATGTGTGGATAACCTGCGGAAATATCTCCTTCCCGGTTCCGCTCTCACCCGATATCAACACGGAAAGATCAGTAGGTGCAACCTGGACGGCAATGTCTATTGCCCTGTTCAGACCTTCATAATTCCCTATAATACCGAACCTTTGTTTAATATTTTGCAGATCTTTCATTTCCGGATTTTCCAATGATGCGAATTTAAGGTTTTTTTGAAATATTGGGAAATTCATTTTTTGTAATTTCGCAATATGGAAGAATATAAGCAAAACAATTTTGCCGGCATAATCCCTGCACGCTATAGCTCCTCCCGCTTTCCGGGGAAGCCTCTTGCGATGATAGGAAACAAGGCAATGATACAAAGAGTGTATGAACAGGCTTCAAAATCGCTCGATATTGTTTTTGTCGCGACCGACGATAAGAGAATATACGACTTCGTTGTCTCTTTTGGTGGAAAAGCCGTTATGACCGCTACCACCCACATGAGCGGAACAGACAGGTGCGCGGAGGCAATTGATATTATCAATACGGGAAGAAATTCTCAAATTGAGATAGTGGTCAATATCCAGGGCGATGAGCCGTTTATTAGACCTGAACAGATAGATCTTATAAAGAATTGTTTTTCCGATGAGACAGTTGAAATAGCCACACTTGTCAGGGAAGCCCGCGGGGATGAGGATATTTTTCATCCCAACCAGCCTAAAGTTATACTTAACAAAGCCTGTGATGCAATTTATTTCAGCAGGGCAGCTATCCCTTACTTCAGGGATGCAGAGATGAAGGACTGGACACATAAACATGTGTATTACAAACACATGGGGCTGTACGCATACAAAACCACGACCCTGAAGGAAATTACAAAACTTGAACGTACTCCCCTGGAGATATGTGAATCGCTTGAACAAAACAGGTGGATAGAAAACGGATATAAAATAAGGACAGCCATAACTGAATGGGAAAGTATTGGCATAGATGTGCCTGAAGATATTGAAAAAGCAAAGACCCTTTTAGATCAATTTAATTGATAAATCACTAACTTTAGCACAATTTTTGATGAGGGTTAAACAAAAAGGGTTTATATGAGGAGAATTTTACTCGTCCTTATAATCTTGGCATATACATTTGTTCTTCATGCGCAGAAGGATACAAGTACTGTTGCCATTAATAATCCCCGTAACAGTTACTACAGTTCAGCAAATGTTAATGTTTCAATATATCCTGTACCTGTAAAATACAACAGTTTTACTATTAAAACAGATAAGGATGTCACTCTTGTAAGGATAACAAATATAATCGGGCAGGATATTTACAGGGCAAAATACAATGAGCCCCTTCAACTGATAAAAATAACACTCGATAACCCCAGGAGAGGTATGTACCTTGTTACAATCTTATTCAGCGACAATACCAGAACCGTCAAGAAAATCATGGTGGAGGAATCTGAATAATAAACCAGTCCCCCGCTTCCCTGTACGCTTTCCATTTTAGTAACATACATTAATATCCTTTAGATAATCAGCCAGGATGAAATAAACAAAATTATTTTTTGTTTGTTAACTTTTGAGAGTGGTGCCAGTTATAAAGAAATAAGTTAAACAACTATGGAAGATGGTCTTAATGTGTTCTCAATTAAGGATCTGGAAAATTTTTCAGGTATCAAAGCTCACACTATAAGGATCTGGGAAAAAAGATATAAAATACTTGAACCTGACAGGACAGATTCAAATATCAGGACTTACAGTGAATCCGAGTTAAAAAAGATATTAAATGTAGCCTATCTTAACCGCAATGGGCTTAAGATTTCGAAAATTGCCAGGCTGGATGATGATGAACTCACCCAGAAGGTAATGACAATAAGCAGTAAACATGATGATGTCTCGCAGGATTTCCAGCCTGGTAAGATACTTATGTCGGCGATCAGGTTTAATGAGTCTGCCTTCAAGGAAGCGCTTATGCCTTACATCAATAACAGGGGTATAGAGGAAGCATATACAGAAAATCTTTATCCATTACTCGAAAAAGCCAGGATACTCTGGCAGACCGGCAGCCTTTCACGGGCCCAGGAACAATTTGTACGGAATACTGTTAAGCAGATAATAATAATTGAGGACAATAAACTTACACCTTCAATAGTAAAACGAGGTGTGGCTATTGCCATGATAAACACATCCGACAACCTGACGGATAATAACTTCCTTTTCTACAAATATGCCCTGAGAGAAAGAGGATATGATGTTATTTTCACGGGTGGTATACTTCCCGCTTCGGAAGTAATTGAGATGCATAAGATTAAAGCCTTTGATTATCTTGTTGTCAACTCAAGTGCTTTTGATTTTGCAGAAAAGAAGATCGGCTATTTTACAAGTATTGGAAAATCGCTGATGCTTAGAAAGATAATCTTTACTGATTCACCTGAACAACTCACAAGAAAAACATACGACAAAGTAATAATTACAAAAGATCCTTCTTCATTTATCAAAGTAATTGATTCTTTATCCTGAGAAATATTTTAATCAACTCCCGTTATTAATATTTACTGACGGGAAAGGTCGAGAAAGTAATTTCTTACCTGTTGGAGATTTATACCGGGAATAGCCTTCTGTATACGGTCTGTCTGTTTAAGCATCCTTTGTGCGAACTCCTTCTTTGCCGATGGTGAATCAGTTAAAAACCTGTGTTCAGTTGCCCTGTTTATTTTTGCCACTTCATTCCATAATCCGAGTGTCGCGGCATCAAAATAGCAGGATGTAAAAACTTCCCAGATATAACCGACAGCAGTATCAGAAGGATGAAGCATATCGTTGCAGTAGTACCTGTAATCCCTCAGTTCATCCATAATAAGCTCATAGGCAGGAAAATACTGCGGACAGCTACTATGCTCAAGGAGTTTTTCAACTGCAAGAAAAAGAACCGATTTGCTTACCTGGTTGCCGTGAGCCCCATCTTTCCAGTGCCGTACAGGACTGATAGTAAAAATAACCTTAAGGGAAGGAAAAAGCCTTTGCAATGTGTCCAGTTGTCCTTTCCATAAATTCACCACTTCTCCCACTTCCAGAAGCTCAGAATCAAATTCACGGGCCGGAACCTTATGACAGTTTGAGACAATGAGTCCGGACTTCCTGTACCTGTAAACCCGTGCTGTACCGAAAGTTATAAAGAGAAAAGCTGCTTTTTTAAGAAATGAATAAGCCCTTCTTGCATTATTATTTATCCTCTCCAGTACACGTTCCGGATCTTCACCTGAGAATTCAGTGTAATGGTCAAAACTATGCCAAATACCATTATGCATAAATAGATCATCCCCAGAATAAACCTTCTGACTGATAATTGCATCAAGTGTTTTGCTCACTGATACCGGATTATAAACTGTGCCTGACGGATTTATCATAACCGGTAAGTGCCCCTGTTCCATCCTGGCTCCAATATATGAGGAAAAACACGAACCTATGAGCATCACAGGTTTATCATAGCTGATACTCCATGAAGAAGGTTTTATCTCTATTTTTGTTCTGAATTCCATAAATCAATAATATAGGATCATCCCTGCAACTTCCCCATCCAGTCTGTTATAAACCGGAAAACATCCTCACGGAATGCCTCATTATGAAGCTCATGATAGCCGCCTTCCCATATCCTGAGTGTAACAAGATCCGATTTCGAAGCAAACTCCTTACTCCCGGCAGGAGAACAGATCAGGTCATCGCTGCCATGAATAAGGAGTGTCGGTACAGTAAGCTCTGAAGCATGACTGAGTGAGTATTTTGCAGCATTCATCGCATTATCAAAAAGGCTTACCGATATCCTGTCGTGAACAAGAGGATCCGATTTATATTGTTCCACGACATC
>DATFLA010000371.1:0-7102 GCA_035268305.1 Bacteroidales bacterium
CTTAAAGTATGGGGATTCGAGCTGCCTTCATCTATAGCTATGAAATCAAATTTCGGAAGGTTTACCAGGAATGACGGTGATATGATGGGAATACAGTACGGCACCAGTGATTTCTTTGAGATGGAAGATCTTTATGATCAGGAATTGTTGAAAAACCGGGCAGTGCCCGGAACTCCCAGCTATGTATGGCCGGTATATGATGCTCAGAAAAATATTGTTAAACCGGGAGAATCTGACCGCATGAAAGAGCTTGTTGAAAAGGAACATTTCAATTCGCTGGATATTCCCTTTTTCTTCAAAGATAACCCCAACAGAAGCAAATCCTACCTCGCATCAACAGCCAGGTGGCTTGATTCCCTGGGGTACCTTAAAATGTCTTATGTCGACCTGGGGATTGAACCACATAATGCTGCAGACTATAAAAATATCAGAAGTCTGGCATCTGTTGTCAAATCAGCTAATCCCGGAATCTTACGTTTCTGTACTGTTGAGACTACTCCACAGGACAAATCATGGGGTAATCTTTACGGTGACGTTGATATATGGGCACCACTATGGGGCATGTGGGATGAAAAAACCGCAGCAGAACGTCTTGAAAAAGGAGAAGAACTCTGGAGTTACACTGCTCTTTGCCAGGGACCTGCAGGGACACCTTGGTGGCAGATAGACATGGATCCGCTCAACTTCCGGTCTCCATTATGGATAAGCTGGCATTACAATATAACAGGATTCCACTACTGGTCAAGTGCATACTGGGATGATTACGGATCCCTTCAGGGAGTATGGGAATCACCCCACTATCAAGGACAGTTTTGGGGCGAGGGATTGCTTCTCTATCCTGGTAATGTTGCAGGTACAGATCATTTTGTACCTTCAATCAGACTCAAGCTTTACCGTGAAGCAGAGGAGGACTATGAATATATGACGATGGCTTCAAAAATGGGCATGAAAGAAGAGGTGGATAAAATTGTGGCTGGAATTGCAACTTCTTTCCAGGACTGGAGCCATGATAATTCTGCTTATGAAGAAGCACGTGAGAAACTTGCAGATCTGATCCTTAGCAAAAAATAAGCTTCGGATATAGAGGATCCGGATAGGCAAGGAATCAGGGAACTCCTCTTAAGGTGTTGGCACGCAGCTGCGGTATTATGGTGTATTGCTTTATGGTGTCAGGATAGTATGTTACTGCTTTTTAGGTTTTACCTGAAATGTAATTCAATTTGCTACTAACGCTCAGGTAAGATAATTACCATCGGTATATCCCGGCTTCATCCATGGAAGGTTCTTGTGGTTATAAAAAGGTGTCAGCTCCAGTGCCAACTCCTTCATCCGCTCTTCGCTCAAAGGTTTAAAATTGCGGAGTATGTTGAGATTTGACCTTACTACATCAATACTATCAAGGCCCAAAACAATTACATCCGGTCCTTTCAGGGAAAGAGCATATTTAATCAGATCAGTTGCCTTTAAGGTAGCTATAGATTCGCGTGGACGGACAACCTTCATCATGATTACCCCCATACCTTTGGCTTTGGCTGCAGGTACTGCCAGTTCTAAGCGCTTTTGGGGATTATTGGCCGCATTCCAGTGGTTCATTGCAATAAGCATGTTATCAAAGTTGCCCCGTTCAACCATTGCCTTCATTGCTGCTGCATCGGTATGTCCGGAAAATCCAATAAACCGCGTTAGACCCTGTTCTTTCAGAAGATGCAAAATATCAACAAGATTGCCTTTCTCACACAGTTTGTCAACATCGGCCAGTGTCTGTACATCGTGTATCATCAACTGGTCCAAATGATCTGTCCTCAAACGTTTCAGGCTTGTCTCAATCTGGCGCATGGCAGTATCCGGATCACGGCTGGTGACCTTGGTTGAAAGAAAAATCTCTTTCCTTCGTGCTTCAACCACCGGTCCCATACGTTCCTCGCTGTAAACTATCCTGGGATTCCTGGTCTTACCGGGAGGTAGTCCAAGTGTATTATCATAGGCCCATGCTGTATCAAAATAGTAAAGTCCATTATCAAGTGCATAATTTAACATATCGTGAGCCTGGTCGTCGCTCTCCATATGGCAGAAGCGCGATCCCAGACCACACACAATACGTGGTATCCGTACACCAGTACTCCCAAACAGTACTGTTGGCAAACCTTTGGCATCATAAACAGCATCTGTTCCGGATGACATCCGCAAAATATTTCGCCTGGGAAATAATCCGGCCCCTGCAACAAATAGTCCGGTTTTGACTGTTCGCTTGATAAACTTTCTGCGTGAAAAACTACCTGAATCCATATTCTTAATTTTTTAAGATGTAGAATAATAATTATCGGACACAGTGTGCCTCGGTAAATTCAACCTTTGTCCCATCTGCATTCTGAATATTTAATAGCCAGCGATTTCCTTTCCCTACCATGGGACTGGCAAGCTGATTCGTGCCTGCACGCTCCTTAAGTGTATAAACAGTTTCCTGCATATCGTCAACCAGTAAACAGGGATGAGTGAAATTAACGTTATCAGACGGGTAATGCTCAATATTTTCAACACAATCAGGCAGGGACAGGTAATTCATCTGCACTTTTTCGCTGTGATTTTCAGGGTATCGCCACAATTCCCTGCAGCCTAATATCCCGTTCCAGAAGGGGTCATTATCCATAACCTCTTTGCAATAAAGGCCTGCATGATGAATGCGTTTTGATATCCTGTTAGGAGAAAGGTATTTTCCTTTCGACAGGATGTGTGATGAGAGTTCTCCAAATTTGATAAACTCGACCGGAATACCCGATGGGTCATGAACCAGGATAACCTGGTTTCCTGCCCCGTCGATCTTAACAGTTTTCGGGACTTCTACATTATTCTCCTTAAGGTATTGTCTCATCTGCTCAACATTTTCTGTTTCCAGTGATACAGACACCAGGCGGGCTTTTGATTTGGCTTCCTTATCTTCAATAAATTCAAGAAACTGGCGGTCGTTGACTTTGAAGGAGATGACTTCACCTAAATCAGAGGGGTATGAAAAAGCCTCGTCAAAACCCAGGAACTTGCCGTAATAATCGCGTGCCAGCTGAAAATCACTGACAAGATAGGTCATTTTTGCTATTCCCCATATTGCCGGTCTCTTCACATCCTGAGCCGTTATCCTTAATGTTGAAAGCAGGGAGAATAATATCCCAAGGCCTGATAAAATGATTTTTTTCATATCTGATTTATAAAAAATAAAAATTCAGTTCTATCGAGTAGCCTGCTAAGATGTGCTCCTGTATGATTACAAAGACCTCAGTCCTTCTTCTTCAGATTCGTCCGGAACAGCTTGTATATTCTTTTATACTCATCAGTCCAGCTGGATGGTTCCATGAAGCCATGCCGTTCAAGAGGATAGATAGCCAGTTCCCAGTTATCCTTGCCCAGCTCTATTAACCGCTGTGTTAGTCGCACAATATCCTCGAAATGAACATTATCGTCTATCACCCCGTGACACATAAGCAAAGCACCCTTAAGGCCTTCAGCATAATAGATGGGTGAGCTTCTTACATAAGCTATACTGTCGGCAGCCGGCGTATTTAGTATATCTGAGGTATATCCATGATTATAGTGTGCCCAGTCGGTGACCGACCGTAACCCTGCTCCTGCCGCAAACACACCGGGTTTTGTAAACATCGCCATCAAAGTAATGAATCCTCCGTATGAGCCTCCGTAGATACCTATCCTGGCAGGATCAACCTGGCATTTATCAACAAGATAATGAGCACCGTCCACCTGGTCATCAAGATCCCGTCCTCCCATATACCTGTAGATTGCAGTACGCCAGTTGCGGCCATAACCTGCACTGCCCCTGTAATCTATATCGATTACAGTATAGCCATTATCAACAAGAAAGTTATGGAACATATACTCATGGTAATATTCGCTCCACCAGCGATGTGCATTCTGCAGGTAACCGGCGCCATGTACAAAGATAACTGCCGGGCCGTTTTTTGTAACCGTGGCAGGTTGATAGAGGCGTGCCGGGACCTGTGCACCGTCGGATGCCGGTATTTTAACAAACTCAGGCACCCTCCAGTTATATGCCCTGAATTCCGGTGTCTGTGATTCGGTAACCTTTACAGGAACAGCATTTTCTTTATTCTCCATGATATAAAGCTCCCACGGTTTATTTGATTTGGACATGCGAAGAGCAAAATATTTCTCATCAGGAGACAATTCAGCCTCCACCCCACCTTCATAATTCGTCAGCCTTGTCTTTTTGCCATCCTTAACAGTTATTTTATACAGCTCATTAATACCCGGATCAACCTCATTTGAAATGAAATACCATGTTTTTTTATCATTGGAAATGGAAAGACCGGACACCTCGTATTTACCTGATGTCCATGCCTTTTTCTTGCCTGTAGTAACATCAATTGTATAAATATGGGAGTAACCTGTCTCTTCAGACTGGAAATATAATGTTTTATTATCTGCCAGCCAGCCCATGGAAGCTCTGTAACCAATACCCGGTCCGGCTATCCATGCATCATCATGTTGCCTGTCGAGTAACTTCAGTCCTCCTGTTTTGATGTCCAGAAGCATAATCCAGCGATCTTTATTATCGTTTGCATAAATATCCACAACAGAATATGAGCCGTCATCGGACCAGACAGGATCACCAAGCCTCACTCCTCTTTTCTCCTGCTTATTGGACCTGTCAGATTTCTTTGAAGCAGCATTATCCTTTTCCGGGTAATCTTTCAAATAATCAGGCCTATCTGTTAGGCCCGGGATATCATCCAGTTTAACCTGGTATACAGTATCCCGTTTTATATCGTATATAGAAAGACCAGCTGATGTTGAAATGTCATCACCAACCTTTGATCGTGAGTTCGTTACCTCTGTGTAACCCGATTCTGTAACATATGATGGTATTATAGTGCCTTCGTACTCTCCACGGTGATATGTGAGCCATGTCAGGTAGTTATTGTCGGGACTGATCCGCAGTGATCTTGCCATTCCCTGCCCGGTATAAATAACTCTGGGACGTGCAGGTTCAAGTGCCTTTTCCCTTTTCTCCTCAAGGTCCCTGTTATTCTTCCTTTCGTCCAGTACCCTTATAAGGTACATTTCATTGTTATGCAGGAAACTATCACGTGGATTATCGTATTTTGATTCATTGGGCTTCTCCTTGCCCTGGCGGAGATCAGTCAGCTGGGAAATCTCTCCGGTGGCTATATCCCACGAAAAAAGATTATCTGAGCAGTTGTATATTACTTTATCTTCATTTTTACTAAATACAGGATTGCTCTCATTTTCCACTGTTGATGTAACCTGTCTTGCACTACCGGTTTTTATATCGAGAATAAAGATATCGCCGTTTTTTACATACAGCATCTTTGTACGGTTGCGGTTGTAGGTACCACGGAAAGAAGGAAGGTCTTTTTCTTCCCTGGTAGTAACTTTTTCAGGTTCCGGCTTTGATACAGATGCAAAATATAATGATGTAAGAGGCTCAAGGTCAGGATTCCACTGAAAATAAACCCGGTCACCAACAGGTGACCAACGGACATCTGTCGGGGAAAAGCCTATGAACTTTTCACCCTGCATAATCTTTTCAATTGAAAGGGAACTCTGGGCAAAGGCATTTGCGGATAATAGAAATACTGCCGTGCAAAGAGCAAGTGCTGTCTTTTTCATCAGGTAAAAATTAGAAATGAATAATTTATAAAATTAGCAATTTGACCGGACAATATAATACCAATTTCAATTGATACTTTTTTTTATGATTTATTAACAGGAATAGATTTAGAAAATTTCATAAACTGTATATATGACTTGCATATAATCTTTCATTTACTCTCCTTTTAGTATCAAACATATTATTGGATCCAAACGCTATAATGGAAGCATGAAGCACTAAGCCTGCCTGAACGAATTCATTCTGGAAAGGATTTCGGGGGTAGGGGTTTTGTGCCCCAGAGCCGTCAATCATCTCATTTTACCAATCAGTGCCTTATAGCGGGTATTACCCCGTATCGAATCGAAAGCCGGGTCGCTCTCTATTTTTTCCCTGGATTTAAGGTCGTGTTTCACAGCACTATATAGTGCATCAACAGCTTTAGTAGTTTTACCTTCTTTTGCAAGAGACCGTGCTAGATAATACCACGTATTCGGGTTTTCACTATCCGACATAGTACAGATGCCGAAAAGGAAAGCTGCGTGGGCATATAATCTGTAACTGTAAACATTTGTCCCTTCCTCCCAGCACAGTATAGAAATGAAATTCAGTATCCTGTAAGCCATCGCACTCTTATCTGCGTTCCCCTTATCGCGGAGCTCTGTCAGTGTACTTACTTCATTCTTCCACCAGGCAAAGGCACTATCGGGTACCACCTGCGATTTAAGTATCTCACCGAGGTAATTCATATACTTTTGCCTGCTGCCACTTTCATCTGACATTATTCTATTCCGTGCACGGATAGCTTTTTTATACTCAGATGAGTTTTGATACTTACCAAGCAACACCTCCATATGTGAGCCGAAAGGAGAACCACGAAAGTCGCGTTCCGCAAATGTCATGTACCGTACGGCCCCAACAAGGTTCCCGGATGAAATATTTCCATCGATGAGTTTTTTTGTTTTATTTTCAAGATACGACCGGAACAGGGGATCATCGGGAATGATTTTCCTGTCCATACTTTTCATTACAAGCCATTCCACGGCCTCTGTTACCAGCTTAGAAGATGGCCACTGATGACCACCCGGAAATGTTCTAATATAAGATATAACATGTGACCTGTTAGAAAAAAAATCAGGTAGTGCCAGCATCTCCTGATAATTCATGTCCCGCGAACCTACAATACCGAAATAAAAAAATCCTGCGTTCTCCTGTGGAAAAAAATTCCTGTCGTTAGGCAATCCTGCCCCGCAACCTATAACTCCTGAAATCTTTCCATCCATTACTGCCAGTGTCATTGCAAAACGCGATCCCCCGGAGAAGCCTGCAACATATATCCTTCTTCCATCCACAATGAAACGCTCCTGAATATCCCGCAGCACTGCCGCAGCAGCATCCAGATTATTTTGCATCGGGCCATTTCTTGAATTGTTTGAACATGCAAGAATGAATCCGTATCTCCTG
>DATFLA010000372.1:0-3298 GCA_035268305.1 Bacteroidales bacterium
CACCGAATATCTTGAACCTTGTTCCATAATAGATGTTGATACTTCTTTTACGTGTATTATCGTAAATGATCTCACCCTTAAGACTGGCCCAGTTTCGTGTCTGGTTTTTGACATTCAGCGATGCCATGTCGGTGGCAAGCAGCACATACTGGTCGTTCCGGTATGATATGGTTCCCTTCAGTGCCAGCACAGGCGTGATAGGCTTGGCATAGGATAACAATACTGTTTGTGAATGGATCTTGAACAGAGCCCCGGAATCATTCGAGCTAAAGAATGATTCCCTGTGATAAATAAATTGTTTGTCAAATTTGCCCTTCAGATTTTCTACACTGAGAAGGTATTCATTGCTGTCAAAATTACCGGAGAACCTGAATCCGCCCGTTATCCTGTAATTCTCGAAGAGATCAATTGCTCCTATACGTGTAAGGACATTGACTCCCGGGTTAAAATATGGGGCCCCTCCGCTGTAGACCTGGTATGAGTTGTTCAGAAAACTAAAATCGACCTGGGTTGCTATGTAATTATTATAGAAAGATGTCTCGTAAATTCTTATCAGCGGTAGCTTAAGCCTGCCAGTATCGAGATCAATATCCATATATTTCTTGCGCCATAGCTGGTCGTAGTAATTCTGTTTTTCCTTTTCGAAGATATAATGGTTAATATCTATTGGTTCATTCTTCACATAATATTCATAAAGTGGCTTTGTAAGTGTGTCTCTTCTTTTCTTGTCTTCTCTAATAAGCCACTGTCTCAGTTGTTCTATACTGTCTGCTTTATGAATGAACCTGTTTCTTTCATCCCTGTATGTAGTATTTACAAAGTCTTGTGAAGCAATGGGTTCTGAATTATCAAGCGAACCCTTCCTGAGCTCATATTTGCGGTTTCTGAAGATTATCTCACTGTAGAGATCGGAATTGTCCGACACGGACTGATCGAGTATATTCCTGTCGTAGTTTGTTACAGGTAAAGATTTTATAAAATGACGATAATGCGTTGTGGTGTCGACATAACTGATTGTACTGTCAAATCTTGCTGTAAACCTGTTCATTATGCCATTCTGATCACCTATGTACACAAGTTTGTTCCTGGTGATCCCGTTTGCTTCAAACCGGTCGGCATAGTCACCTTCAGAAAGTTTTGTAAGAAGCTTTCCTCTTTTATCCAGGTTATAGGTATATAATTCAAATGTCAATGATAATCTCTCGAAAGGATCAGCTGTATTTGTTAGAGTATCTGATATCCTGTTTGAAGAGAAAATAATCTCATCTTTCCCATTTTTTATGAATGAGGGGTTAAGATCATCAGCCACATCCCTCGTTATCTGTTCATTGGTGCCGGAGGCTATAGTATGGATATAAATATCTGTTATACCATCTTTCACCGCTGAAAAAACAAGTCGTGAACCTTCAGGTGAATAAGAGAAATCAAGCACCTTGTCGAAATAGAGAAGGTTCCTTTTTTCTTTTGTCTTGTCGTTAACCCTGTAGAAGTACATTACAAGAGCTGCTTTTTCGTCATTGATGAAGGTAAGTATTTTACCACTGGGATGCCATGTAATAACAGGATACGTGTTATCTGTGACCTGTTCAAATTTGGGTTCCTTCCTGAAAATTATCTTCTGCTTCCCAGTAGCCTGGTCATAGAGCCAGATCCTTTTTCTCCCCCAGTCATTTGTTACATAAGCTATATATTTCCCATCGGGGCTAACCCTGACCTGCTGTATTATCTGGTCTCTTTTTGACTTCTTAATAACATTGTTCTCATCGTCCGGCCTGTCTTTATCGGCGGCGTATTCGTCTGAATAAAATTGTTTCCACTCTTTAAGAAGGTCCTTTAGATCTTTACCCATTACATACAGGAAGCCATCATCAACATTCTTGTATATTTTTGTCAGGTATATGATGTTTGGAATTATTGCATCACCGTATTTCTTACCGATAAATCTCCAGAATGACTGTCCTGCATCAATAGCGTCATTATATTCAAGGTGACTTATTTTTTTAAATTTACCCGACCGCAGGCCGTCCTTAACCCTGTTTTCAGCTTCCATCGACCAGCCATAGCCAACATAACGAATCAGACCTTTAATATACCAGTCGGGCATGTTGATGACTGAAGAGCTCGACACCCTGTCTTTCATGTCGGCATTATACAGCATTTCATTAACAATGACTTCAGCTATGGATGCTGCTATCTGGTGTTCATAAGCCACATGGTCGCCTTCGTAATACAGCGATACCTTATTTTTTATGATCCTGTTGAAGCCGCCTGTGTTATATGTGTCATCATCGAAGGTTACAAGACCAATGTTCGACTGTTTATATTCGGCATTCTTGTTGTAAATAATGAAAATAAGCCTTTTCTCAAGGGTGTAATCAAAATAATCCTCTATCTCGGCAAGTTTTTTCTTCGCATAGCTGGCCGTGAATTGAGCGAGATCAGAACCATATTCATTGAAATAACAGTCGAAATCGTCAAAACGGTAATATGACCAGAAATAATCAAAATACTGGACCCTGTTTTTACCAAAGGTCATCTGGAGTCCGTTATAGAACTGAGCATTGGCACTGAGAAAGAGCAGACAGGCTAAAGCAGTTATAGTCAGTTTCTTGATGTTCATTATCTCCGGGTTCCAAATAGGTAATTACAGGTCTAAAATAACAAATTCTATTCCATGAATACATTGGATTAACGACAAAACTAATGATATTATGTCTTAAACTGTATTAAAAGTATAAACTTTATTATTTTTACGTCTTTTAATCGGTTATGTTGTTTGGTCTGATTTTTGAAACATGTGATGCAACCAAATTCTTAAATACTTTGTTATAGTAAAGAACAAAATAATGGTGGTTAAAATTGCGTCCTTTTTTGGTTTATTGATCTTACAGGTATTTTTCTGAAAAAAATGAAACCGGGTTAATACTGTTGCTGAATAAAACGCGGTGAGGCCTGGTTCCGTCATATTTTGAATTTAAAATTATATTATGATGAAAAAAGTATTATTAATTGTTTCTCTCCTTGTAATCGGGCTTGTCACAAAAGCCCAGGTTGCCCAGACTACAATGAAGTTATCCGCCACGGAGCATGACTTCGGTACTTTTAAGGAAGAAGCAGGAAGACAGACTTATGATTTTATTGTTACCAATTCAGGCAGCAATCCTCTTGTTATCCAGAATATTGTTGCCTCCTGTGGCTGCACAACACCACTATGGACAAAGCAACCTATTCCTCCGGGGGGAACAGGCAAGATCACAGCTATATACGACCCGAGGAACAGACCCGGCAAGTTTAATAA